>JBARUP010000159.1:0-3932 GCA_049645805.1 Nodosilinea sp. | reverse complement strand
AGCTTCAGGGGGCCGAGATCGGTAACGTGCATGAAGCCATTGCGCTCGCTGTCACCGATATTAACGAAGGCGGCATCGATACCGGGCAGCACGTTTTCTACCGTGCCTAAATAAATATCGCTAACCTGGTGGCTACCAGTAGCCACTATTAGCTCTTGAATCTGATCTTCAGAAAAAACCGCAGCGATTCGGTTTTGCTCAGCAATAACAATCTGCTTCGGCATTCAAATTCCTCATACGACGCTCACCAGGGCGAATAAAGTCTGCTTTTCCTGCCCTGAGTGGGTGACTTAGCCATTCACCGGCCACGCCAACACCGCTATTGGGTCATTGGAAAACTCGTTTGCAAAGGCTTCGCAAGAAAGACCATCGTGATACCGCAACGGTCTTCTGCTTCCTAAGGGTCTGCACAAACCACCTAACCCGCTGAGGCAATTCTGAGAATTCTTGTTGCAGTAGATCTGGTTTTGGTTAAATCTGCTTGAGACAAACCGCACAAGTTGAACAAAAATTCTGACAGAAGCCTTGAGCGCTAAGGGTGTGTAGCTACTTAAGACACTTGCTATGCACCCTTACTTGGGTACATCAGCTCCTGCTGTGTGCATTATAGCGCCAAGCAGAACCAGCAACATAATATTGCGTACCTTTTTACCACAGGTCAGCAAAATCCGCACCCACAGTGTTGATCTAACACTGTGGGTGCGGCGTACTCATCGGTGACAGAAGCAAGGCTGAGGCGATCGCCTCAGCCCAAATCTAGGAAACCGATGCTGCCCTAGCGCGGGTTCGAGTGCGCCGTTCGGTGACCGGAGCCTGAGGCTTGGGCTCGGACTGGAGCTTAGGCTGAACTGGAGCCTGGGGCTTAGGCTGAGACTGAACCTTGACCTCGGGATGAGCTTTAACCTCGGGATGAGCTCCAGCCGTAGTCTGAGTACCCTGCAGTAGCACAATCAGCATTGGGTCACGCTTGTCGAGTTCGCGCCGCAGCAGGCGGCGCAGATCTTGATCGAGGGCTGCCTTGAGCGCGTCTAAGTCAATGCCCGACTGGCCCTTCTTACCGCTCACCATTAGCTCGGAGCCTCGGTTAGAAATCACCTGGTTAATAATCTGCTTCACCTGGCCCTGGAACCGCTCTTGAGAGATTGACTGAGCTACGCCACGAATTTGCACCGTGGGGTCGGCCATCAGCTTGCCGCTGCTGCTAACGGTAGCGGCAATGGTCACCACGCCGTCTTCTGCTAGCTGCTGTCGCTCCTTGAGCACGTCGCGGCCTACAACTCCGACCCGAGAGGCATCAACTAGCTCAACGCCTGAAGGCACCTGCCCGGCAATGCGAATGCCCGCTGGGTTGACTTCGACAATATCGCCGTTGTTGACGATAACGATGTGATCGGCGGGTACGCCCATGCTCTGGGCCGTTTCTGAGTGCTTGATCAACATGCGGTGCTCACCGTGCACCGGCACAAAATACTTGGGCCGAGTCAGCGCCAGCATGAGCTTGTGATCTTCTTGGGAACCGTGGCCAGAGACGTGAATACCTTTGTCTTTGCCGTAGACGACCTTCGCTCCGCGCATCATCAGCTTGTCGATGATGTTGACCACTGAGATAGTGTTACCGGGAATAGGGTTGGCAGAAAAAACGACTGTGTCCCCTTTCTTGACCTTAAGCTGTCGGTGAGAGTCGTTAGCAATGCGGGTTAGGGCTGCCAACGGCTCACCTTGGGAGCCAGTGGTAAGAATGAGCACATTCTCATCAGCGGTGTGGCTGAGGGACTTAAGCGGCAAAAACAGGTTATCGGGGCAGTTGATGTAGCCCAGATCGCGAGCGTGGGCAATCACGTTGAGCATCGAGCGACCTACCACAAACACCTTGCGGTTGTGCTTTTGTGCTAGCTCCAAAATCATGTTGACCCGGTGCACCGACGATGAAAAGGTGGTGACAAAGAGCCGTCCGTCGGCATTGCCAAACTCGCGATCGAGGTTGGGGAATACCGACCGCTCCGAGGGAGTATGGCCGGGCAGCTCTGCATTAGTGGAATCGCTGACCAAACACAGCACGCCTTTCTCACCAGCCTCGGCCAGCTTTTGAATGTCGAAGGTCTCGCCATCGACGGGGGTGTGATCAAACTTAAAGTCGCCCGAGTGGATCACGATACCCACAGGAGTATGAATGATGACTGAGCAGCTGTCAGCAATGGAGTGAGTATTGCGAATGTATTCAACCAGAAATGAGTTGCCTACTCGCACGGTTTCGCGGGGGCGTACCCGACGCAGTTCGGTGCGATCGCTCATACCAGCTTCGTCAAGCTTGCCTTCTAGCAAAGCCATGGCCAAGCGAGGGCCGTAGATCACCGGAATGTCAAACTGCTTGAGGTGAAAGGCAATGCCACCGATATGGTCCTCGTGACCGTGGGTGACAATCATGCCTTTGATTTTGTGGCGATTTTCCCGCAGATAGGTGACGTCGGGCAGCACGATGTTGACTCCGTGCATGCCGTCGGTGGGGAAAGCTAGCCCGGCGTCGAGCAGCATAATCTCATCGTTGATCTCAAAAACGCAGGTGTTTTTGCCGATCTCGTGCAGCCCACCTAGAGGAATGATTTTCAGGGCGTTGTTAGTGGAATTGGAAGACATAAATCTCGTCAGTAAACAATTGTGGTGGAAAGTTTGGAAAAGTAATGGCTGAGTGTGCGGCAGGCTGCAAGCATAAAGCGCGTAGCGCTCAGTCAAGTGCAGCATCCCAATTGACACGTCGTATCAAACATCAGCGGCTTGGGTTGGGAATAGCTACAGCGGCTGATGTTCAGGCTGTCGTACCGCCTTAGATAAAGTTGCTAAGACCGTAGATGGTACAGATGAATCCATATATAAAATCACGCCATGTAAACAAGGATTAGAACGTCGTCCCGGATTATTCAGTTGTTGGAAAGCTAGCGGGCTGAAGCTGTAGAGCAATTACTCGCAGGGCTCGCCTGAGCGACTTGTGTAATGGATTACTTCAAAAGGGCCAATAGGGGCTAGTAGAGAGGTGCTGCCCGCGCTAGGGCTACTTAGCTCTACAACTTGACTACAGGCGCGGGGCTAGAAGGCCCTGGTCGGAGAGCTGCCGCAGTACCGCTGCGATCGCAGTGCCTACAGACTCGTCAGGCATACACAGGGGCGATCGCACAGCACCCACCTGCCAACCCTGCTGAGCTAACGCTACTTTGAGAGGCACCGGGTTCGTAGCCAAGAACAGCACCTTAAACAAAGGCAGCAGCTGCAAATGGATTTTAGTGGCTAGCTGAGTCTTTCCGGCCTCGTAGGCCCGCACCATGGCCTGAATCTGAGGACCAGCTAGGTGAGTAGCCACACTCACCACTCCGCAGCCGCCTACGGCCAGCATCGGCAGAGTTAGCGAGTCATCCCCAGAGTAGATGCCAAACTCAGAAGGGGTATGATAACGAACTTGGCTTGCGTGATCTAAACTTCCACTAGCCTCCTTAACTGCAACTATATTCGATATTTTCGCTAAGCGGGCGGTAGTTTCAACCGCTAGTGCACAGCCGGTGCGCCCCGGAATGTTATACAGCATAAGAGGCAGGTTGGGTACCGCTGCCGCAATCTGACTGAAATGCTGATAAAGACCTTCTTGGGAGGGCTTGTTGTAGTAAGGCACAACCTGAAGCGATCCGTCTAGTCCCAAATCAGAGGCGTGGCGAGTGGCCTCGATCGCTTCGGAGGTAGAGTTGGATCCAGTGCCCGCAATAACTTTAGCTCGACCAGCCACAGCCTCTTTGACAACTTTATAGAGTTGGTACTCCTCCTGCCAGGTTAGAGTCGGTGACTCGCCTGTGGTACCGCACACCACTAGGCCATCGCTACCGTTACTTACCAAATAGTCGGCTAGGCGCTCAGCTACAGCATAATCGACGGGGCCATCTTCAGAGAAT
>JBARUP010000158.1:0-3879 GCA_049645805.1 Nodosilinea sp. | reverse complement strand
GGCTTCTAGTTTTACCTCTGGCCTATACCTTCGCTTCTTCCTTGACCAGCTTTTCCCAACCCAGGTCTTTGAGGTTGTTGTTGCGGCGGAGGGGCCGCGTCACCAGCTCCAGAATATCGCGGGTGTTGCCAAAGCCGTGGATTTGAGCAAAGGTAAACTCCACCGACCACTTAGTACTGATACCGCGCGCCTCTAGGGGGTTGGCGTGGGCCATACCGGTAATCACCAGGTCGGGGTGCAGCTCTTGAATACGCTGAATCTGGTTGTAGTTGTCGGGCTTTTCGGTAATTTTGGGCAAAGGAGTGCCCATTTCATTGCAGGTTTTTTCTAGCAGGGCTAGCTCTGCCGCCTGGTAGCGCTTGTCCATGTAGGGAATGCCGATTTCCTGCACGGTCATGCCGCAGCGGGTGAGGAAGCGAGCTAGGGAAATCTCCAGCAGGTTGTCGCCCATGAAGTAGACCGACTTGCCGCGAATGATTTCTAGGTAGTCTTCTACCGATTCCCAGATTTTAGCCTCGCGCTCATCCATGCCCTGAGGTTCGATGTTAAACACCGAGCAGATTTTCTCAATCCAGGCGCGGGTGCCGTCGGGACCAATAGGGAAGGGCGCGCCGATTAGCTTGCACTTGCGGCGGCGCATTAGCGTGGTCGCCGTGCGCGAGAGAAAGGGGTTGATGCCCGCCACATAGTAGCCTTCGTCAACCACGGGCAGATCGGTGTAGAGCTTGGCGGGCAGCCAGCCAGAGACCTTAATGCCCTGCTTTTTGAGTTCCAACGTCATTTGGGTAACGATGGGGTCGGGCACCGAGCCAAACAGCACCAGGGGCGGATGGTCGTGGTAGGGAGTGTCTTCAGTGGCGGTGTCGATCGCCTCTTCTTCTTTTTTGCGGCCCAGGCCCAGCAGCTTTTGAATGCCGCCTTCTTTGGGTTCAACCTTAGCAGCCGCGGGCTGCTTGGCAGCCGCTTCTTCCTCAGTGGGGCAGCGCTGGGCCATAGCGGCCAGCACAGTGTCTTCGCCCTGGGTAAAGGCGTAGTCGAGGCCGTTGGCGCGGGCGACGACGATGGGAATACCGATTTCGGCTTCGAGACGGGGGGCCAGCCCTTCGAGATCCATTTTGATGATCTCGGTGGTGCAGGTGCCAATCCAGACAATGACTGAGGGGTTGCGATCGCGCTTAATGCCCTCACACAGCCGCTTGAGTTCTTCGTAGTCGTTGAGCTGGGCGGAAATGTCGGCTTCTTCCAGCTCGGCCATGGCGTAGCGGGGTTCGGCAAAAATCATCACCCCCATGGCGTTCTGCAAAAAGTAGCCGCAGGTCTTGGTGCCAATCACCAGAAAGAAACTGTCTTCAATCTTTTGGTACAGCCACGCCACGCAGCTAATCGGGCAAAAGGTATGGTAGTTGCCGGTATCGCAGTCAAATTCGAGGGCGGAGGGTTGGGGTTGAGCTGGGGCCACGGTCATAGTCGGGGTATCTCCCTAGTGAAGGACTTAGGGCCTGAGTCTATCAACCTCCCTGCCGCCTGCGCCGGAGCAGGCTTCGTCGTCGTAGGCAGGGGAAAACGGTGGTGGAGCATCGATGGTGACGGGTTCTAGCGGGGCTAGAGAAACCGATGATGAGGCGCTGCTAGGCAACAGTTTGTGCTCCTGCTCTAGCGCTTCTAGCTCCTTTACCGGGCTGGTATCTAAACCCAAGGCCGCAATAATGCGATCGGGGTTGCTGCTTAACTCCACGACTAGAGGCAGCAGGTTGGTCAAGTCGGGTTCCAGGGTAGCTAAGACACCTAAGATAAAGCCCGACGAGGGTCGCCTGTGCCCGTTGCTAGTAACCCAAATCCCCAGTTTGTCGATCCACTCACGGTTATCGCGGTAGTAGTTCAACCACTTGACTTCGAGCGATCGCCGCAGTTGTTTGCTGTCCACAGATGCCTCAGGCGGGGTTCGTCAACCTCATGTCCAGAGATTGATTAAACCAGAAAACCGCGCTTGTACAGCCTTGTAATTTAATCCATTCGATTCAGAGACAGGGTTTTGTTGGTAAGTTACCTAACAGAGCCCCTAAACAGATATGGGGTTACATGTCCGGAGAATCAGACAGCAGTGGCTGATCCTCATTGGCATCAATGGTGGGGGGATGGTCGCTGTTATCGAGCACCATCTCGGGGTCAAAGTTGAGCCCCAACACCTCCACCAGCGCGTCTTCGTCCGAATTGAGCTGGTAGAAGGGCACCATCAGGTTCGACAGCTTGGGCTCTAGAGCATTGACTACCCCCAGCACCAAGAAAGAGGAGGGGCGACGACCGCCGTCGGGGGTTCGAACCGAGGTCTGCTGCATCTGCAGCGTTAGCCAAGGTCGATTAGTCTGCACGTAGTCCAGCCACTTTTGGCGAATGACCTGGGTGAAGTTCTCGAAAAAGGCCATAGTCCTGACTCTTCGCTAAATCGCTTGTAGGTAGCTGCCGGATTTGAACGGCTGCGTACCGATGATAGTGCAGCACTTCAGGATTAGAACTTGATCGAGGGGGATCTTTGCAGCATGGGGCTAAGCAGGGCGGGCAATGCCCACCCGTTGATTAGACCATCATTAGATCCATCTCCTCTTTCTCTTGCTTAGGCGCATCCTCAGGCGGGTTGAGGTAGAAGTCAGACAGCAGGCTGAAGAGCTCGCGATCGGCGGCATCTTCGGGCACTACACCCTCAGGGCGGGCCAGAATCTGGTCGGCAATATTCAGGTAGTACTGGCAAACTGGCTCTAGGGCAGGGTCGGTTTCGGCCATTTCAAACACAGTCTTGCCTTTGACCCGCGAAATGCGAATGTCTTCGATCAGCGGCAAAATCTCCAGTACCGGCATGGGCACATGCTCAATGTACTTGTCGATCAAGTCGCGCTTAGAGGTACGGTTACCAATTAGCCCCGCTAGGCGCAGCGGGTGGGTGCGGGCTTTTTCACGCACTGAGGCGGCGATGCGGTTGGCGGCAAACAGGGCATCAAAGCCGTTGTCGGTGACAATCATGCAGTAGTCAGAATAGTTCAGCGGAGCCGCAAAGCCACCGCAAACTACGTCTCCTAGCACATCAAAGAGAATCACGTCGTATTCGTCAAAGGCGTTGAGTTCTTTAAGCAGTTTTACGGTTTCCCCAACTACATAGCCGCCGCAGCCCGCGCCCGCCGGAGGGCCACCGGCCTCGACACAGCTCACGCCACCGTAACCCTTGTAGATAACGTCCTCGGCCCACACATCTTCGTAGTGGAAAGATTTTTCTTGCAGGGTGTCGATGATTGTGGGAATTAGAAACCCAGTCAGGGTGAAGGTGCTGTCGTGCTTGGGGTCGCAGCCAATTTGCAATACCTTGCGGCCCCGCTTGGCCAGGGCCACCGAGATATTACAACTCGTGGTGGACTTACCAATACCCCCTTTCCCGTAGACAGAAAGCTTCAAAGTCTGGTGAACCATAGGGGAAAACGCTCATCTAGGGCGGACAGAGCCAAACCCAGTCCAGGGGCGATCGCTTGAAGCAGGAATCGTGCCCGCTGGACGTGGCTGGCTGTTAAACAAACAGGGTCTACGCAGTCACCTACGCGCCCAGGGTGTTTCGGCTGTTTGGATTATGGCTATAAGGTCGGGGGCTTGGGAAGGGGCATCGAGAATAGGCGACCCCGATAAGCTGCATCAGAAGCCGCCTTAAACCAAGAGAATAACCAACAGCCCTCAAAATCGATCTCAGAGCTTAAAATCCCTCAAAAGTTAGTTTTAGGTCTTTAATTTTATTAAATAGGTACAATAGCAAAATTGAGAAGCTTAAATCTTCTGGGGCATTGTTTGTTTTCAGCGCGTCGGTGTACGGGCCGTTCTACTGCTTCAGCCCTTAGCAGATGG
>JBARUP010000157.1:0-6122 GCA_049645805.1 Nodosilinea sp. | reverse complement strand
GCCTAGGAGCAAGTGAGTCGGCGGGTGGATGAGACAGGGGGGATTTTGAACTTCTTGCCCACAACATCGCCCGCTCACCGACACCGCCGCCTGGCTGCTCCACTCAGTTTCCCAAACTTCAACGTCTCCCCATCAAAGTCACAGCTAAGGCTTTCGTATCCCTGTTTTTGACTATCTGCGATACCGCGACGAGAATCGACTTTATGGACCTCGCGACTTTTCCCTGGTTAACCACCGTTACGCTGCTGCCGCTGCTGGCCTGTGTAGCCATTCCTTTTTTGCCCGACGACAATGGCAAAACTGTACGCTGGTACGCCCTAGTGGTGGGTCTTATCGACTTTGTGTTGATTGTGACTGCCTTCTACCTCAACTACGACTTCAGCCAATCGGGGCTGCAAATGGTTGAGAGCTACACCTGGGTTCCTCAACTCGACCTCAAGTGGTCACTAGGGGTGGACGGTCTATCGATGCCTCTGGTATTGCTGACAGGCTTTATCACCACCCTAGCGGCCCTGGCGGCCTGGCCCGTGACGCTCAAGCCCAAATTCTTTTACTTCCTGCTGTTGGCCATGTACACCGGCCAAATCGGTGTTTTTGCCGTGCAGGATCTGCTGTTGTTCTTCCTGTTCTGGGAGCTAGAGCTGATTCCCGTTTATCTACTGCTGTCGATTTGGGGCGGTAAAAAGCGGCTCTACGCAGCGACAAAGTTCATCCTCTACACGGCAGGCGGGTCGCTGTTTATCCTAGTGGCTGCTCTGGCCATGGCTTTCTACGGCGACACCGTTACCTTCGATATGACGGCTCTAGCCGAGAAGGTTTACCCGCTGCGGCTACAGCTTTTGCTGTACGGGGCATTTTTGATCGCCTACGCGGTCAAGCTACCGATCATTCCGCTGCACACCTGGCTGCCTGATGCCCACGGTGAGGCTACGGCTCCGGTACACATGCTGCTGGCGGGCATTTTGCTGAAGATGGGCGGCTATGCGCTGATTCGCATGAATTTTGGCATGCTGCCCGAGGCCCACACCTACTTTGCCCCAGTGCTGGTGATTTTGGGCTGCATCAACATTGTCTATGCGGCGCTCACCTCTTTTGCCCAGCGCAACCTCAAGCGTAAAATCGCTTACTCCTCTATTTCGCACATGGGCTTTGTGCTAATTGGTATTGCCTCCTTTACCAACCTAGGGCTGAGCGGCGCGGTGCTGCAGATGATTTCCCACGGTTTGATTGGAGCAAGCCTGTTCTTCTTGGTGGGGGCAACCTACGATCGCACCCACACCCTGATCCTCGATGAAATGGGCGGCATCGGCAAAAAGATGCCTAAGATCTTCGCCATGTTTACGACTTGCTCACTAGCCTCGCTGGCGCTGCCGGGCATGAGCGGTTTTGTGGCTGAGCTAATGGTATTTGTGGGTTTTGTCACTAGCGATGCCTACAGCTTGACCTTCAGATTAATAGCCGTTGTCTTCATGGCGATCGGGATTATTCTTACTCCCATCTACCTGCTGTCGATGCTGAGGGAAATTTTCTACGGCCCCGAGAACAAAGAGCTAATTGAGCACGAGGTATTGGCCGATGCTGAACCTCGCGAGGTGTTCATCATTGCCTGTTTGCTGGTGCCGATCATTGGCTTTGGGCTTTATCCTAGAATGCTGACCCAGATTTATGACGCTACGACCCAGCGACTCAACGCTCGCCTCAGCCAGGTGTTTGTAGCAGCAGAAGCCGACACGTCGCCGGGGGTGGCACCGATCGCCGCTTTGCCGGTGTTGAAGGCTCCTGCGATTGGCCAGTAGTTAAAGTCAAGGTTGCTTTTTTGCTAAGAACCCCCCGGATGCTAAGGCTTGCGGGGGGTTTTAGATGAAGGCTTCGAGCTATTAGGGATATCGCGACTTGGTAGTCTACTCCGCCCCAGGTTGGCACGGCCACAGCTACATTAGCGACAGTGCCTGCGCCGAAAGTGGCCAACGGCTCAGCTACTGCTTAGATTCAAGAGATATCCTGACGGTAAGCGAAAGGCTAGGTAGAGAGTAGGTATCTGGTACTACCTCAGCTAGCTCGGTAATGCGTATTTATAGGGCATGCGGAAGGGCATTGAGAAGCAATATGGCACAGGCGGCGTTCAAGCGGTTGACATCGGGTTCAATAGTGGCAGGGGCACTGCTGGCAGGAATTGCCGCGATCGCCCCACCCAGCAGCATTAGCTTAGGGCCAGCTCCAGCTTTAGCTCAGTCCGCAGTCGACGAGACCACGACTATTCGAGTGTATGAGCAGGTCAGCCCAGCCGTGGTGGCTGTCAACACTCGCACGGGCGGCGGCAGCGGCAGCATTGTGGATGCCAGCGGTTTGATTCTTACCAACGCTCACGTGGTGGGCCGCGAGCGGGTGGTCACCGTGCGTCTGGCTGATGGACGCAGCTTTGAGGGCGACGTGGTGGGCTACGGCCAAAATCGTCTCGATCTAGCAGCGGTGCGGCTGCGGGGGAATCCCACTGGTCTGCCCACCGTTGCCCTAGCGCCGCCCAACTCGGTGCGGGTGGGCCAGAGCGCCTTTGCGATTGGCAGCCCCTTTGGTCTTCAGGGCACCCTCACCGTGGGCATCATTAGCCGCATCGACGCTGAACGCAACGTGCTTCAAACCGATGCGGCTATCAATCCCGGCAACTCAGGAGGACCACTGCTCAACAGCAGCGGTCAGCTGATTGGGGTTAACACCTCAATTTTCACCACTGGCGACAGCGGCGGTAACGTTGGCATTGGCTTTGCCATTCCGACTGATGTCGTGCAAACCTTTTTAGCCTCGGTGCGGTCGGGTACGGCTACCGCTTCGGCCCCCTCTAGCCGCACGAACCGCGAGCCTGCCGCGATCGCCCTAGGCGCGACGGTACAGGGTCAGCTGAACGACACCAGCAACATGCTCCCTGACGGCAGCTTCTACAACCCCTACCGCTTTGAGGGGCGGGCGGGGCAAACCGTTACTATCGATATGAGCAGTGGAGAAGTTGACCCCTACCTAATTTTGCTTGCCCCCGATCGCGATGACTTTTCTATTCAAGACGATGACAGCGGCGGCAGCCTCAACGCTCGGATCTCGACGCGGCTGCCCTACACCGGGTCGTACCTGGTTTTAGCTAACACCGTTTCGCCTGGTGAAGCAGGCGGCTACCAGCTGCGCCTGAGCCAGGGGGAACAAAGCCAGGGGGGCCAAAGCCCCCCGACGACCAGCAGCGTTGGCCTGCGGCAGCAGGGAGCTTTGGGACCGGGCGATCGCACTCTGCAAGACGGCTCCTTTTTTCAAGAATTTACTTTTCAGGGCCAGGCTGGTCAAAGGGTGGTAATTCGTCTGGAAAGCCCAGATTTTGATACCTACCTAATTCTGGTAGATGAGGCCCGCAATCGCGTTGACGAAAACGACGACGCTAACTCTAACACTAGCAACTCCGAAATTTCCGCTCAGCTACCCAGCAACGGCACTTATACCGTGCTAGTCAATAGCTATCAGCGGGGCGGACGCGGACGCTATTTGCTCACGGTAGAGTGAGGCTCTAGGGAATGAACACCTCGCGATCACAGTACGCTCGCCAGCCGCCAAAGGCAGAGATCTCTTGCTGGCCTTCGCAGAGGGCAGGTTCGCCCAGCACCCCTAACACTGTTTCCCCTGTGGCTAGGGTTACTTTGCCAATGCTTAGCCCCGGTGGCTCCTGCATCAGCACCTGCACCAGCCCGCCGGGGGACACCTGCCAAACCTCTAGGGCAACGGCTACCCCGCCCTGGCTAACCCGCACCATAGCGGGGTGAACATCATTGATAGACCAAAGACGATAGGTAGGGGTCGTGGTTGTCTCATAAAGAAACGTGCCGTCCGCCGTCAGCAGGTTGGTGTTGAGTTCTAGCCCTCGCATGAGCGTACCGTTGACCGCTAGTTTAATCGCCTCCGTCATCGTCGCGCGCTCTTCTAGATCAGGGTCAGCTTAACTGTAGCCTTTCCTGCTGCCGCAGGATTACCCTGCCAAGGAGGATGCTGACGCGATAGCATAGAGCAAGACGTGAATTTTTGTAACGCCCTTGGCCTCTGCCCTACAGCCCCTCATAGATTCAGCAGTACCGTGCGGCTGGCACGCCCTGCGGCCCCGCTGGCAGGCTGGTCAGCCCACCGTGCAAAAGGGGCTGCCCCACGACCAGTTGGCCCCGGCCTGGCAAATTTTGCTGCTGGGAGACGGCTCACCGACTCGCCATTTGCAGCTGCTGACGCGCGATCGCACCGAGGTTGACGTGATCGACATGTCGCCAGTGGGTCTAGATCTTGACGGTGCTCCCGATATCATCCGCGTGGTGCCTGGTCCTCGGCTGCGCCGTCAGGTGTGGCTGCGTACGGCCTCAGGGCAGCGTTTGGCCTATGCGGCCTCTTGGTGGGAGGCTAGCCACGTAGACGAATATCTGCAAAACAAATCGCTGCCAATTTGGGCTAGCCTGGCTCGCCTGCGCACCGAGCTGTACCGAGACATTCAGGGCCTTTACTACGGTGACTCAGCCGCTCTAGAAGAAGCCTTTGAGCAGGCGGGGCCGTTTTGGGGTCGCCACTACTTATTTTGGCACCGAGGCAGGCCCCTAACGCTAATCTACGAAGTCTTTTCGCCCTACCTGACTCGCTACTTAGGGCCAATGCAGAGCGGGCCAGGACCGCAGCGATTTTAGATTTGCGAGGGTAGCCTAGCCAAAATCGCAAATCTAAAATCGCAAATCCCTCTAGGCCCAGTCACTCCCTCCGTTGGATGAGGGCGGTAGGTAGTTAGTCCCTCCCGGCTCTGAGAATGCGTTTTGGTCAGGTATAGCAGAGTCAACCCAGACCTGGGTGCGTAGGGGGCCGTAGCGCTGGCGCAGCAGGGCGTCGATTTGTTCACCGATGGCCTCTGCTGATTCGGCAAACTCAGGGTGTAGCACTAGATGAATTTCGACCCAGACCTGACGCCCGACCATGCCCCGCGATCGAATCCGGGTGCAGCGGGTAACGCCCTCGACCTGGGTGGCAACGTTAGCAACAGCTTCGGGGGCGATCGCGGTAGGGCGCAGCAGCATGGGCAGCTGCTCATTTAGCACTCGCCACAGGCTGCGGGCCACTAAGGGCAGCAGCACTAGGGCAAAGGCGGGGTCGAGCCAGCGCTGATTTTGCCAAATTGCCAGCAGCACTCCTACCATAACGATGCTCAGCCAGGCATCGGTCAAGAAGTGTTTGGTATTTAGCTTGAGAGCCTGGCTGCTCAGGCTGCGGGCCTGATAGCTAGCGTAGATACCCAGGGCAACGTTGAGAATAACCATCGCAGCCGTAAATCGCAGCACCTGGGGGTCAATGCTCACTGGAAAGGGATTTTCTGCCCCAGTCAGGCTGCTGACTATCTGTCCTAGCGCAATGAACAGCAGGCTAACTCCGGTAAACCCCAAGAACGCGCACAGTACAAGGGTCCCCGCGACCTCAGCCCGGCCGTGACCCCAGACCTCACGGCCCATCTGCCGCTGGGGCGAGGTAACGGCCACCAGGCTGAGCACTGTGCTAAAGCCATCTACTAGGGTGTGCAGCGACTCGGCCAGCAGGGTTAGGGACTGGTTGGCCCACCCACCAATGGCCTGCACCGCCAGCAGCAGCAGAGTGGCCCACAGAGTTGTCAGCAGCAGGCGATAGCTAATGCGGCGTTGATACTCGCCCTCATTCATGGGCAAACACACCGAGCTCAAGGTCTGGGCTCAATGGTACTGCAAGGGATGCCGTAAGCCGCTATAGCAAACGCAGTTGTTGGGCAGTTTTTTCAAGGGCGAGGCTTGAGATATCGGCGAGGTCTAGGTCAATATTGCTGGGGGGCAAATCTGCGTCGGTGTCGGTGGTCAATATGGCGGCGGCCGTCATCATAACGTCAGCGATGTCGCTCAGGTCATCGCGGTTGACTAGGTAGGCCTCTAGGGCGGTGATTGGGTCGAGGGTGCTATCGGTCCCTAGCTCGGGCAGGCGACTGCGGCTGTGAGCCTTGAGCTCGGGCTGTAGGCTGTAGGTGTGGGCGCTAGCCAAGGCGGCTTCTAGGGCGGTCTGGTCGATTTGCTCGACCTGATCGGCCCTGAGCGTATAGAGGCAGC
>JBARUP010000156.1:0-2272 GCA_049645805.1 Nodosilinea sp. | reverse complement strand
GTGGTAGAGAGTCGGCACCCGGTCATGGCCTAAAGCCCGCCCAATCGCTGCACGTAGAAAAATATGGCCTGCATCAGCCCGATCGCAAAACCCAGAATGCCGCCCAGGTTAACAATCGCCTGAAGCTCGCTGCGCACAATGCCCTGGATAGCTAGCTCCAGTTCCTTCGGCGACGTGTCGCGCACTCGATCGATAATCACCTGGTCAATATCAAGAATAGGAATAATTTGCGCCACCAGGGTCTCGAGATCGCGCTCTAGGTAGCGTTCTAAAATCAGCGCTAGCTCTTCGCTCACAGGGTCTAGCGACCGGGTGATGACCTCCGAATTTTGCAGGCGGTTTAAGAGCTGAGTAGCCAACGTTTCCCAGTTGACGGAGGCCCCTAGTCCGCGCACAAACTCTGGCCCCAGGGTGCGAATGTAGCCTTGTAGTAACTCACGCAGGTTGCTCCGCACCTGACGAACCGTAGCCACCGGCAGATTCTGCAGCGACAGCCGCTGTAGCGACCCCTGCAGCCGCTTCTTGACCTGTAGAGCTACTGTCAGCTCAGCAATGCGGGCGTTGCTTACCTCGCGTTCGTCGAGGCAAAAGGCCCGCAGACGACCGAGGGCATTGCGCACGCCAAACAGATTAGCCACCACCCAGTAGGTACCGCTGGTGCGCTCTCGAAAGATAGTGTCGATGACCTGAATGTTGCGATCGGTAAGAAAGTCTACGACGAGCTGGCGCAGCTTATCGGGGGGTAGCACAACTGTGAGCAGCCAGGTGGCAATCTGATCGGCTTGTTCGGCGGTGAGCCTAAAGTCAATCAGAACTTGATCAAAGAGCTGGTTAAGCTGGGGCTCTAGAAAGTCTTCGCGCCGCGCCCACACCCGAATTAGCCGTGGCAGCGACTTACCAAACAGATCTTGCAGAATGGCCCCAGCAATTTTAGCGGTACGCGCCTGAGCACGACTCTGCACCTGATCTAGGGCGAGCTGCAGCACCCACTTAATAGCGGCCTGGGTGCGATCGGTCTGCAACAGCCGCCGGGCCAGCTTTTGCAGCTCCTCGGGGGTAAGTAGCGACCCCATAATTGTGTCAGAGATGCGCTTGGCCAGCCGCTCCTGGTTGCTGGGGATCAGCCCTGGCGTGAAAGGCAGTCGTCGCCTAGCCAGGTAAATCGGGCGGTAGGGACGAAACAGCATCTTAATAGCGACATCATTGGTGAAATAGCCAATCACGCCGCCAACAACTGGCGGAACCAGCAGTAGCCAAAGCTCAGACCAGATCATGGCCCACCACCAGCACACCCATCAGCCCACCAGCAATAGGATAGTGAACGGCCTGCCCAAATCCAGCCTGACGGGCTAGCATCACTTGCTCCACTCCCGTGGGAAAACGATCGACGCTGGGACCGATGTAGGCGTATTCCTTGGTGAGCCCCATTTGCTGAGCAGCAGGCACCACCAAGATATCAAGATACCAGCGCTGAAACTCGGCTACCCACCCCTGAGGTTTGTGAAAGTCGAGGATGGCTGCCTTAGCACCGGGTTTGAGCACCCGCCGCAGCTCGGCTAGCCCCTGGGGAATATCAGTAAGGTTGCGCAGGCCGTAGCCGATAGTAGCCGCATCAAAGGTATTGGTTTCGAAGGGCAGAGCTAGGGCATCTCCCTGCACCCAGTGCAGGAGGGCAGGGGGGCACGTACGGCGCTCTCGCTCCGCCGCTACCGCCAACAGCTCTGCTGAAAAATCTAGGCCGTAGACCGTCCCCACCGCTCCTACAACCTGAGCCAGCATTAGGGCCAGATCGCCGCTGCCACAGCACAGGTCTAGAACAGTGTGCCCAGGGGCTGCTCCACTCCAGCGCACGGCCATCCGCTTCCAAACCCGGTGCAACCCGAAGCTAAGACGTTCGTTCAGGCTGTCGTAGACCGGGGCAATGCGATCAAAAAGCTCCTGGATATCGGTGGCAGTGGGAGCGGAAGACTGAACAGGTGCCACAGTGGGTTACAGAAAAACAGACCAGCCTTTACTGTAGCGCTGCACCTGGCTCTCAGCTACAGAAGTCCGTAGTGATCGTTACAAAGAGCGCCGAATCTGACCGACAGCTGTCTATAAAGAAAGGTTGCGACCCAAACTCCCTTGCCGCTTGCTACAGCGTGTTGCAGTTAGTAATTTGAACCTGCCCTGCCACCGCTACTGGGGTAGGAGTCGGCGCTGTAGCCATGTCGCCTTGACAGATCACGGTTGCTAATCGAGCACTGCCATCAGCATCTATAGTAGTAAAGAC
>JBARUP010000155.1:0-6239 GCA_049645805.1 Nodosilinea sp. | reverse complement strand
CGTCAAACCCAATCGATTGGCTAGTTTTAGAGCTAGTTGCAACCATCAGACCACTATTTCCGTACTTTGGCAGTGGAGATTAATTGAGCAAGGCAGTCGACAACCACATTGTATTCAAGTTTCTCGTGGGGGTGAATAGCCTTACCCTTACCCATGTTCATTTCTCCAGCCGCACCACGTACCACTGCATGGCTTCGCCGGGGGATAGCTCTAGCTCGCAGGCGGTGTCGCGCAGGTGCTGGGCCTGGTCAGCCACGCTGCTAAAGCGCTGGAGATCGCGGGGCAGGTCTTGCTGGCGATCGCCCAGCAATCCCGCTAATCGCTCTAGCAGTTCCTCTGGCGTCATAAATTCCTCCGCTGCGCCAGGCATCAGCACAACAAACATATCTTCCTGGTACATGATGGCGTCGGGCATGGGCACCTCAAGGAAATCTAGATTGATCGTAACGCTCTGAGCCTCTTCGTAGACTTTGAAGTAGTTTAAGTAGGTACCTCGCTGTCTTCCCCACGACGCGCGCTCCTGAACACGATGCGGAGCACAAAGGGTAAGCACTCTTAAAAGACTGTGAATTTCCGTTGGCAAAATAGCATATCTTTTGGATCCGATGGTACTATAGTTGAGCATTCACCGAAAACCCGACCGAGTTACCGGGGTATTGGTGAGCTGTCTTTGTCCGCACCTCTAGGAACAGGCCGCTCAGCGGTATTGTTGCCTGAGGTTTTCTGTCTAAGTCTTCTTTTTAAAGAGTTACTTTTCTGCGCCATGGTTCAGACCCCGATTCAATCTACCCCTGCCTCTGCTCCTATGCCGACGCCCTCTAAGGTGGAGGTGCTGAAGGAAAACAGCAATTTCTTACGCGAGCCTGTGGCCAGCGAGCTGCTGCAAGACACCAATCACTTCTCTGAATCGGCGATTCAAATTCTCAAGTTTCACGGCTCCTACCAGCAGGACAACCGCGACAACCGCGTCAAGGGCCAGGAGAAGGACTATCAGATGATGCTGCGCACCCGCAACCCCGGCGGGTTCATCTCTCCAGAACTGTATCTTACCCTCGATCGGCTGTCGGATGAGTACGGCAACGGCACTCTGCGGGCCACTACCCGGCAGGGCATTCAGCTCCACGGGGTGCTTAAGCAAAACCTTAAGGCCACCATCGCGGCTATCGTGCGCAGCCTGGGATCGACCCTGGGGGCCTGCGGCGACCTCAACCGCAACGTCATGGCTCCGCCCGCTCCCTACAAAAATCGGCCTCAGTACCGGCTGGCCCAGGAGTACGCCAACAATATTGCTGACCTGCTGCGGCCCCAAACTGAGGCCTACTACGAGATTTGGCTCGACGGTGAGAAATTTCTCTCAGCCGAAGAACACCCCGACGTGGTAGCGGCTCGCCAGCGCAACGGCAACGGCACCATTGTTCACAACAATGTAGAGCCGATCTATGGCACTCACTACATGCCCCGCAAGTTTAAGTGCGCGGTAACGGTGCCCGGCGACAACTCTATCGACGCCTATACCCACGATGTCACCCTGGTGGTGATTACCGATCGCTCAGGGCAGCTCAAGGGCTTTAACGTGCTGGCCGGGGGTGGCCTAGGCCGTACCCACAACAAAGAAGAGACCTTCGCCCGCGCCGCCGACGAAATTGGCTATATCGATAAGGCCGACGTCTACGACTTAATGAAGGCGATCGTGTCAACACAGCGAGACTACGGCGATCGCCACAGCCGCCGCCACGCCCGCATGAAGTATCTGATTAACGACTGGGGCGTAGAGCGCTTTCGTCAGCAGGTCGAGAGCTATCTGGGCAAGCCCTTCAAGCCCTTCAAGAAACTGCCTCAGTGGACGTTCTACGACTACCTGGGCTGGCACGAACAGGGCGACGGCAACTGGTTTGTGGGCGTGCCGGTTGAAAATGGCCGCATTCTCGACCGCCAGGGGCTGAATCTCAAATCTGCCCTGAAGGAAATCGTGCAGCGCTTTAGCCTGCCAATGCTGGTGACGCCCAACCAGAGCGTGCTGTTCTACGAGGTCAAGCCCGCCGACAAAAACGAAATTCAGGCCATTCTTACCCGTCATGGAGTAGTTAAAGAAACCGAGCTTGACCCCTTAGTACGCTACGCTATGGCCTGCCCAGCGCTGCCCCTGTGCGGTCTGGCCGTGACTGAGAGCGAGCGCATTATGCCCACGGTGCTGGGTCGTCTACGAGGTCTGTTGACCAAGCTGGGCCTGCAGGACGAGCACTTTGTAGTGCGCATGACCGGCTGCCCCAACGGCTGCGCCCGCCCCTATATGGCTGAGCTAGGCTTTGTGGGCAGCGCCCCTGAGACGTACCAGGTGTGGCTTGGGGGTTCGCCCCACCAGACGCGGCTAGCCCGTACCTACATGGAACGCCTCCACGATAACGACATCGAGACAACCCTAGAGCCGCTGTTCGTCTTCTATCGGGACGGACGAAAGAAGGGCGAGAGCTTTGGCGACTTTTGCGATCGCGTCGGGTTTGAGGCGCTGCGTCAGTTTGCGGCTACCTACAACCCTGAGCAGTACACCCCCCGCCACACTAAAGAGGGGCGGCACCGGCTAAGTATCTCCCACGACCTGTTTATGACTCTACAGGCTACCGCTGAAAAAGAGGGACGGCCCATGGCCCAGGTCATGGCTGAGGCCTTAGCTGTCTACATGCAGCAGCCAAAAAACTAAGAGCTGACAACCGAAAAATCAAAAAAGAGAGTGGCTCTTAAGAGCCACTCTCTTTTTTGATCAGCTAGACGACAGGGTTACTACGGTTAGGCAATACCCAGAGCAGCATGGGACAGACCACCACCGTCATAACGGTAACGGCGGCAATAATTTCAAATCCGGCAATCAGAGAAGTGTTCATATTAGGTTCGCCTCCCAAGGCAGAAGTGGATGAGGCGCGTTCCTTCGAGAGAGTCTCTACTTCCGTCCTGTTAAGCCCTGTGGATACTGAGCAGGGAACAGGATGAACGGTGGGTTTCTTTTGAGCTTACCTTTACAGTTTAGCGCAGGGTTTTGCCTGTTCTAGGGGTTGTATTACTTATCCCTAGATACGGATTGCCGCTCTATCTAAGCTGCTCATGGTGAAACGCAAGCTACTTTTGGTGGCCTGAGGCGTAATTTTCTACTATTAAGAGGTAGCAGAGACTACCAGGGCTATTTCATTCTCAAGGAAGGCTAAAGATGCTAGAGCTTCAGGCTAATCCACTTTTTCCGTAAGGCTTATGCATCTCCTCCCGCAATCCCCTGCTGTTGGCCTGCAACCTAGCCTTGAGACGCAACCGGAGAGAATTGAGATTCTCGACGCCTTCGCTGGGCTGCCGGACGTGCGTAAGGCTTCTGGAAGGCGGCACCACATGGCCCTGTGCCAGGCGCTCTTCACTCTGGCGGTGACGGCAGGTAATCAAGGGTTTATATCGATTGGCGACTGGCTCAAGTGCTATCAGCACGATTTGATTGACCTCTTCAATCCGCCCGAGCGCCGCCTTCCCTCCTACAGTACGATTCGTCGGGTGCTTCTGAAGCTGGACTATAAGCAGTATTCAGCGGCCTGAGTCTCACCTCAGATGCCCAAGCCCTCCACGTACTAACCTCATCACCATGGTTCAATCCGAGGCCCAGCTAGTGATCTTGACTCAAGAAAGTGAACAGGGTGTTAAGCGTGCATACAGATCAGAGCGTTCCCGAATCAGGGGAGTAATAATAGGCTTAGCACTGAGGAAATCTCAAGCATGCCGGAGCACTTCAAGCAGCGGCTGTAAAAGATGAAGACAAACAAGTGGCGGGTGCTGGGGGCGATCGCTGTCTTTCTCTGGCTGGTTTGGTGGCTTTGGCTACTCTCCAATCGCAGACTTTGGCCAGATGACGGTCGCCCGTCCCACAGCGAAAGAACAACTCGGGTTCACCAGCAGCGTGAAACCCCATCAGCGATTTCGGAACTATAGCGGCGGCTGCCGGTGGAGTCTTTCTGTTATTTAATTTTTGCATTGCCAGAAGAAACGCAGAAACCGCAGACTTCTGCGGGGCTGACCTCAGCGGTGCCGACCTTAGCGGTGCCGACCTTAGCGGTGCCAACCTCAGCGGCGCTAACCTTAGCGATGCCGACCTCACTGGGGCCGACCTCAACGGGGCCGACCTCAACGGAGGTGATCTCAGCGGGGTTAACCTCAGCGGTGCCCACCTCAACGGGGCTGACCTCGTCAGCGCCAACCTCAACGGGGCTAACCTCAACCGTGCTGAATTTAGATACGCCAATCTCAGCGGGGCCGACCTCAGATACACCAACTTCAGCGGGGCCGACCTTAGATGCGCCAACCTCAGCGGAGCCAACCTCAACTGTGCCTTGCTCAGCGACGCCAACCTTAGCGATGCCAACCTCAGCGGAGCCCTGCTATTTTTTACAAATCTGCGGGAGGTTCTAAATCTTGAACCGCTTCAGCTACAGGCAACCCCCTTGCCTGTTTTGTGTAATGTTGCTCTGCCTGCTTATTCTCAGCAGCCCGATGTGAATCCCGATCGCGCCTGCGATCGCGTTCCCCAACTTTTGAGCACTCGCTATGATATCTCTCTCGAAGAAGCTCAAGGGATAGTCGATGAGGCCCGACAGCACCGATGGGACTAGCCAAAACTTGCACAACCGGCCCAGTCTCTTATATAAAAATACTTTCGGCCATTCGGTCAGCCTGCTGAGCTGATGTCCAGTGGTTAGAAGCGTTAGGCTGTTTTATCTTTTGGTTGTGGCTATACTTCAAAGTAATTTGCTGAAGCCGCAAAGTTTTTGTAATTAATATTCTTCATGAAATCTGGTATCCGTAGCGGAAAGCTTACAAAATGGCAAGATAAGCGCGGCTTTGGTTTTATTCAACCTGCCGACGGGAGCCAAAAAGTTTTTTTACACATTTCTGAAATTAAAGATGCTACTCGTCGTCCACAAGAAAAAGACACGATTTATTACCACTGCGTAGCTGACTCAGATGGGAAAGCTCGCGCTTGCAGCGCATTTATCCTGGGAGCAAGAAATAAATCAGCGCCTTTGAGTCATCGCACCAAACTTTCTGGTGCCATCGCCTCCAGCTTTCCGCTAGGTGAAGTAGTCCTATTGTCGTTTCTGCCTTTGGTCGGAATTATTCACTTTACGCTGACAACGCACAATCCTGTTCCGCTCATCCTTTACCCTGCAATGAGTTTAGTCACCTATGCGCTATACGCTGATGATAAATCTCGTGCTAAACGCAGGGACTGGCGCACTTCTGAACAAACGCTACATCTGTGTGAACTTGCCGGTGGGTGGTTGGGTGGGCTTATCGCCCAGCGAGTGCTGAGACACAAAAGTAAAAAAGCGTCTTATCAAGCTGAATTTTGGGCGATCGTTGTCATTCACTATGCTGCATGGCTGTTTTGGCTGTTCTGGGGAAGAACGCTATGGGTTTAGGAGGGGGCGTATCTAAAGGTTGGGAGACTACTGGCTAAAGCTAGCGATCCCCCTAAATCCTCCTTTTAAAGGGGGATTTTATAACCATTGCATACGCCCTATAGAAACGATGCTATCTCCGCTTTAGGTAATCACCGTGGGCTGATTGCGACCGGTGAGGTTTTTGATCTGGGCGATCTCGTCGGCTAGGGAAATTAAATCGGCCAAGGCGGCCTGGGTTTCCTGGTCGTGTTTAGCCGGGTCAGGTTCGTAACTCTCGACGTAGAGCCGCAGCGTGGCCCCCGAGGTGCCGGTACCCGACAGCCGGAAGACGATGCGGGAACCGTCGGTGAAGCCGATGCGTACCCCCTGCTTGGTGGCTACGCTGCCGTCTACCGGGTCGGTGTAGGCAAAGTCGTCGGCGTAGTCGACGGTGTAGGCCCCGAAGGTTTTGCCGGGCATCGACTCTAACGAGCCGCGCAGATTCTCCATCAGGGTGCTGGCCTTGTCGCTCTCAACGCCTTCGTAGTCGTGGCGCGAGTAGTAGTTGCGGCCGTAGGTGCCCCAGTGCTCCTTAACAATGTCTTCGACCGACTCCCCCTTGACGGCGAGAATATTTAGCCAAAACAGCACTGCCCACAGCCCGTCTTTTTCGCGGATGTGGTTAGAGCCGGTGCCGAAGCTCTCTTCGCCGCAGAGGGTGGCCCGGTCTGCATCTAGCAAATTGCCAAAGAATTTCCAGCCGGTGGGGGTCTCAAAGCACTCAATGCCCAGCTTTTCGGCAACGCGATCGGCGGCCTGGCTGGTGGGCAT
>JBARUP010000154.1:0-7532 GCA_049645805.1 Nodosilinea sp. | reverse complement strand
CTACGCGCCAATCTACACCAAGATTATCCCTGTCGATATGGAGAAGGAGATCGGCATCTTTCGGCCCTCTAACGGGCTGCCTGATCTGCAAATCCCGCTAAAACCCTTTATGGGCGTTATGGGTGTTGTGCCCGCCAACCCCGAAGAGGCCGTCAACTCTGTGCCCCCTGGTCTTTACGGTGGCAATGTTGACATTAAGCATCTGGGCCGGGGCAGCAGTTTGTATCTCCCCGTACAGGTACCAGGGGCGCTGTTTTATTCAGGCGATCCCCACTGCGCCCAGGGCAACGGCGAAGTGGCTCTAACCGCGATCGAATGCTCGCTGATGCCTACCTTTGAGCTGGTGGTGCACAAAGATATGGAACTGCCCGCCCCCATGGGTGAAACTGAAGAGGCCTGGATTGCCGTTGGCCTTGATACTGACCTTAATGAGGCCATGAAGAAGTCGGTGCGCGAATACCTGCGCATCGTAAACGACAAGTATGGTTTAACTAAGGCCGACGCACTGCTCTACGCCAGTGCCGATATCGACTTTGAGGTGTCTCAGGTTGTGGATATTGTGAAAGGCATTCACGGGGTGATCCCCAAAGACCGCTTTACCGCACTGGAAAAGTAGTGTCTCCTAAAGAAATCCAACGGTAAGGATATAACAGCCAAAGAGCCTCGGTTTTTCTAAAAACCGAGGCTCTGCTTTCTGCTTTAAGGAATGGCTATCCTAAATCAGCGTCAGCAGGTAGATCAGGGTAAACAGCACAATCCAGACCACGTCAACGAAGTGCCAGTAGATCTCAGCCATCTCGGGGCCGGTGTGGGCCAGGCTGCTGTAGTGGTCGGCGCGGCGCGATCGCCACAGCACACCCATAATCAGCACCAGCCCGATAAACACGTGGACCCCGTGGAAACCCGTTGTCAGATAGAAGCAGTTGCTGAACAGGTTGGTCTTGAGGCCATAGCCCAGGTTCATGTACTCGTACACCTGTCCGACCAAAAACACAGCGCCCATGGCAACAGTGATGCCGAACCACTTGCGCATGCCCGCTAGGTCGTTGTTTTTAATGGCCTTAGTGCCCAAGTTGATCACCCAGCTGCTCGATACCAGAATTAAGGTATTCACCGCTGGCAGCAGCAGTTCTACCTCGGTTTCTTTCGGCGGCCACTCAGCATTGCTGCCGCGAAACACCAAAAACACCGCAAAGAAGCCCGCGAACATCAGAAATTCTGAGGCCAAGAAGGTGATCAGGCCGAGCACCCGCAAATCTTGGTGCTCTTCGTGGGCCGCGACGGCGTGGCCACTGGCCACCACCGCAGTGTCATCAATCGCGCCTTGCATAGGATATCCAGGGATATAAGGACAGGAACATCTAGGGTAGTGGGGCTGAGACAGAGCGAGACGGTCACAGCTGCGTCGCCTCAATCGGTTCTCCAGCGGGGCCAACCTGGTCGGCTTTGTCCATGCCGTACTCGTAAGGGCCGTGGGTCAGCACCGGCAGCACCTCCCAATTCTCGATAATCGGCGGCGAAGCCGTAGTCCACTCCACAGTCAGAGCATTCCACGGGTTGGGACCGGCCTCTGCGCCCTTCATCCAGCTCCAGATGACGTTGATGTAGAAGGGGATCACCGATACGGCCAGAATATAGGCTCCAACGGTGACCAGCTGATTCAGCCCAGCGAACTGGGGATCGTACATAGCGACCCGACGGGGCATACCCTGCATGCCCAAGGAGTGCATGGGGGTAAAAGTAAGAATCGTGCCGATGAAAGTCAGCACAAAGTGCACTTTACCTAGCGGCTCATTCAGCATGCGCCCGGTCATTTTAGGGAACCAGTGGTAGACCCCCGAGTAGATGCCAAATACTGACCCGCCGAACAGCACGTAGTGGAAGTGGCCTACCACGTAGTAGGTATCGTGCACATGAATATCGAAGGGAGCCGCGCCCAGGGTAACGCCGCTGAGGCCGCCGAACACAAACATCGACAGCAGGCCCACAGCGAACAGCATGGCGGTGGTGTATCGAATTTTGCCGCCCCAAAGCGTAGCGACCCAGCTAAAGATTTTTACCCCAGTCGGCACGGCCACAATCAGCGTTGAGATGGTGAAGAAAATCCGCATCCAGGGGGCTGTACCGCTGGTAAACATGTGGTGTACCCACACGAACAAACCTACCAGGCAAATAGCTAGCGAGGAGTAGGCGATCGCCTTGTAGCCAAAAATCGGCTTGCGGGCGTGCACCGGTATGACCTCCGACATGATGCCAAAAATAGGCAAAATCATCAGGTATACCGCCGGGTGCGAATAGAACCAGAACAGGTGCTGGTACACCACCACATTGCCGCCCGCGTCGGGCTTAAAGAACGAGGTGCCAAAGTTAATGTCAAACACCAGCAGCACCATTGCTGCTGCCAGCACCGGAGTCGCAAACAGCGCTAGAAGAGAGGTCGCCACCATAGCCCAGCAGAACAGCGGCATCTGATCCCACTTCATGCTGGGTATGCGCATTTTCCAGATGGTGATTAAGAAGTTCACCGCTCCCAAAATGGAGGATGTCCCTACCATAATTAGTGCTAGGCACCATAGGGTCTGGGGCAGGTTAGCGGTGATTTCGCTGAGGGGCGGGTAGGAGGTCCAGCCCGATTGGGCACCGCCGCCCAGGAAAAAGCTGGCCGCTAGCAGCGCCCCTGCCGGGGGATTGAGCCAAAAAGCTAGGGCATTGAGCTTCGGGAAGGCCATATCCCGCGCTCCGATCATCAGCGGAATCAGGTAGTTGCCAAAGCCGCCAATTGCCGCTGGCACAATCCACAGAAAGATCATGATCGTGCCGTGGTTGGTCAGAAAGGCGTTGTACAGCTCAGGGCTGAGAAAATCAGAGTTAGGCGTGGCAAGCTCGGTGCGCATCAGCACCGCCATAAAGCCGCCGACTAGGTAGAACAAAAACGACGTAACCAGATACTGAATGCCAATAACCTTGTGGTCAACGTTGAAGGTGAAGTAGTCGTACCATTTCCACTTGTCAGGATGGCCGTGGCCACCGTGAGCCTCTGTGGGCTTGATAGAAATATCTGCTTGAGCCATTTATGAGGTCTTGCTAAAGGGCGATAAAACCGCGACCAGGAGAACTGCTTGAAAAAAGAGCTCGCTAAAGGAGTTTAAGGATTCGCGGCGATCCCTTAATGACCTTGAGAATGAGCTATCTGAGCAATTTGTACGGGGGAGGTCGCTAAATTGGGAGCGACGGCAGCGAGATACTGCCCGTCGGTGGGCGTTAGAGGCTGGGCCACTGTTGCCGCTGGAGCCGCTGAGGCCACCCGGCTGGCTACCCAGTCGGCGTAGTCTTCAGGAGAATGCACAATTACCTGAGTCCGCATACCGCCGTGATAAGCACCGCACAGTTCGGCACAGACCACCGGGTAGGTGCCCTCACGGGTGGCTACAAAGCGCAGCTCGGCAGTTTCTCCGGGTAGGGCATCCTGCTTGAGTCGAAACTGGGGCACCCAAAATGAGTGGATTACGTCCTGGGCTTCAATGAGTAGCTGCACGTCTTTGCCTAGCGGCACGTGCAGTTCGCCATCGGTAATATTCGTATCGGGATAGCGGAAGATCCAGGCGTACTGCATGCCGGTCACGTTCACCGTTACATCGGGCTGGTTTGACTGCAGTAGGGGGCTGGCCCCAAAGCCGTACACTTGGGTTTTGGTATAGATATCGTCAGCAGACTCACCCATACCTACCTGGGCAAGCAGAGGAGCTACGTCGATCACAGATTTTTGCGGTGCCATTGCTACCATAGCGCCGGTGCCGTGGTGTCCGCCCGGTGAAAAGCCGCCCATTTCTTGAAACACCACTACGCTGTACAGGCCCAGACCGACCACAATAATGCTGGGAATAGCGGTCCAGAATGCTTCTAGCGGCAGGTTACCCTCAATGGGTAGACCATCGGTGTCATCTCCCTTGGGCTGGCGGAAGCGAATAAAAGAATAGATGATTGCACCCTGCACCACCAGGAACAGGGCGGTACCGATGGTAACCATCACGTCAAACAGGTCGTCTACCAGCGGTGCCTGCTCTGAAGCCTGCACCGGCAATAGATTGTGATTTTGCCCCGTCCAAAGACTGATCAAGGTGACTGCGATACCAATGACCAGCGTCCAGATGGGGGCGGGAATTTGTTTCATGGCTACTCTCCTACGGAGATGTTGAGAAAGGTGTAGAAACCGGCCGGGCTAAGTACATACACCTGGAACTTGCGAATTAACTGCCAGGGCTAAAAAATCATTAGCCATATCTCTCTGCATGCTAAAGGGCAGATCTAGTCTGGCTAAGAAACTTCTGATTTACTTCAACTCTCTTAGCTGTTCACAGTATTTTTGCGAAGTTTTGTAACTCAGCGGTTCTGCGGAAAACCCATACCCGTCTTAGGCGCGCGTTCTTCGGCGCAATACTATATCCTGCTTGGTTACCCTCGATTCAGAAGGACAAATGCCATTTGTCCTTCTACAGTCTAATCTTTTGTCTAACCAGGGGTATACGGTTCGGATTTGGCATAGATCCAGATGGACAGCCTGCGGCTAGAGGTACACGAAAAGGGCTTGAGGCTTTAGATATCAGGCTAGAGGTGATGTATTCACCTCAGAAACCCAATTCCTTAGACCTCAAGCCCCAACCCATTGTCAAGCGCTGGATGAACCTTAGCTGGCGATGTAGCCGTGCATGGTGGCCTTGCGGCGACGCAGGTGCTTAAGGGCCTGCTGCTCAAGCTGGCGTACTCGCTCCCGGCTAATGTTCATGCGATTACCCACTTTAGCTAGCGACAGTTCGTTGCCGTCTTCTAAGCCGTAGCGCAGGGTAATGACTTCTTTTTGCTGAGGAGTAAGCTCAGACAGCAAGTTGCGAATGTCCTGCTTGAGCGATTCCTGAGCTGTAAAGGTTTCCGGCGAGATGCCGTCATCTTCAAGCAGCTCCTGCAGCTCGGTGTCCTGATTGTCGCCAATGCGCACGTCTAGAGAGATTGGCTGACGCGCCAGCACCAAAAACTCACGGATTTGCTTGGGCTCCAGCTCTAGCGCTTCGCCGATCTCAACGGCGTTAGGGCTACGACCCAGCTGCTGCGACAGCTCGCGCTGCACACGCTTGATCTTGTTGAGCTTTTCGGTGATATGAATCGGCAGGCGAATCGTGCGGGCCTGCTGAGCGATCGCCCGAGTGATGGCCTGGCGAATCCACCAGTAGGCATAGGTTGAAAATTTGTAGCCCTTCGTCGGGTCAAACTTCTCAACACCGCGCTCTAGGCCTAGGGTTCCTTCCTGAATTAGGTCTAGAAACTCAAGGTTACGCTTCTGATATTTCTTTGCGATCGCAACAACTAAGCGCAGGTTGGCCTCGATCATCTTGCGCTTAGCTCGTCCGCCCTGACGCACAGACTGATTCAGCTGATCTTCGCTTACTCCAACGACCTCAGCCCACTCTGAGCGGCTGGGTTCGTGGCCCAAAGACTCAGTCAGCCCTTCCTTCTGCTCTAGAAGCGCCATGTAGGCCTGTACCTGCTTACCGAAGATGATTTCCTCTTCGTGGGTTAGCAAAGGTACCCGACCAATCTCGTGGAGGTATGTTCTTACAGCGTCGGCACTGTAGAGGGGCTTACTTTTTAAAGTGCGGGTTTTTGTCTTAGCCATGAATCAACCTTTCCTCCACTGACAATGCCAATACGCCGAAACCGAAGACTAACAGAGCTGAAATTAAAAACACTGAAGCATGCAGACCCAACAGACCTTGTACTCAATCGTTAACTGTGGCTGACTCTACAGGCCCTATGCCTGCCGCCCGTCTGTAGAGCATAGAGGCATGTTGTAGGGCCTTACCTCTGACTCGCTGGGCAAAAACTAGCATCCTGTAATCTTCTCAGTCAGTCCCTGAGAATCAGGAGTAAATTAGTCACTCGTAATACGGAGCTATCAGAGCGAAGCAGCGCTATTGCCTTAGATGTACCAGCGCGTGACTACTATTGTGAACAAATCAAATCGCTGATGCCGGTCTGTAGACCTAAACTCGAAGCCGTTGTGAGTTTTCTCCTCCAGAATATAACAACTTATCGGTTGCGTAAAGTGTTACAAGTGTAGTCTTCTGCTTGACGACTGAGGACACGACTTTGTTTCCATGGTTCAAGGTAGCTAACTCCTATAAAGTGGTCTGCATCAGATGTGTCAGTTCTAGGGTCAGAAAACTTAAGTAAAAAGTTTGCTAGCAAGACCGAGCGGAACATCTATATAAAATAATGACGGACCTGAGCCTTAAACCCATTGGGGCTAACCCCCTGGGATAACCGAACCCATGCCCCTTCGCGATCGCACCGCTAGTCTGAGTCCGCCAAGCTCAATTCCTCTTTACCCAAAGTACCCAAACTATGTAACGGGGGTGTGACGGCTGTGTGGCGGCTCTATGGCGGGTCTGAAACTGTACTACATTTCCTCTGGCTACTGCTTAGCGACGCTCACAGTAGCTACCAACAGTCAGTCCTTTTAGGCCTCCGGCTGGCGGTCGGCCCAAAAATCGCTGTAAAACCCGGTAAACTCAGTGAGATTATTTTTTGTAGGCGTAAGCACCCATGAATAACGGGTTAAACCACCGTTCGCTGGCCGCACGACCGGCCCCTATCGGCATCTTTGACAGCGGTGTGGGTGGTCTGACGGTATTGCGAGAGATCTATCGCCAGCTGCCTAATGAGTCGGTGCTGTACTTTGGCGACACGGCACGGCTGCCCTACGGATCGCGATCGCCCGAAGAAATTCTCTATTTTGTGCGCCAGATCTTGACCTGGATGACAGGCAAAGGCGTCAAGATGGTGATGATGGCCTGCAACACGAGTTCGGCTTTAGCCCTCGATCAGGTTCAGGGCGAATTTCCGTTTCCAGTGCTGGGGCTAATTCGGCCAGGGGCTCAGGCTGCCGCCCGAGAGGGTAAGCAAATCGGGGTAATTGCAACTCAGGCGACCGTCAATAGCCTCGCTTACACCAGTGCTATTCAAGAGATCGCGCCAGCCAGCCAGGTGTGGGAGGTTGGCTGCCCCAAGTTTGTGCCCATTGTGGAGCAAAATCAGCTCAAGGAACCCCACGCCCGGCAAACTGCGGCTACCTACCTACGACCGCTGATAGCAGCCCATATTGACACGCTGGTATACGGCTGCACCCACTATCCCCACCTGGCTCCGGTGCTAAAGTCAATTTTGCCTGCCACGATGCAGTACATTGATCCAGCCATTTCCATGGTGGCCGCTGCTGCCCAAGAACTCGATGCCTTAGAGCTGCGCAGCAGCGTCCCAGCTTGGTCAACAGAGTTCTATGTCAGCGGGTCAGCCGTTGACTTCAGAAGGCTCGCGGTGCAGTGGCTAGGGCACCAGCCTAAGGTCAGCCAAATCTACCTACCTGAGCCAGCCGTGCGTTTTTAAAGCTCAGCGCTAGCCCTGAGTGCGGCGCGAACTGCTAGTAGCGCGTTTAGCCAGCAGCAGTAGCGCTCCATAAACGATCAGTAGATAAGCGATTG
>JBARUP010000153.1:0-3220 GCA_049645805.1 Nodosilinea sp. | reverse complement strand
GCTTTACGCTAGTTCTGCGGGCCTGCCAAATCCACGGCGTGCCCATTGCCCTCAGCGATGTATCGGCCACGCTGATGCTGCGGGGCATTGCCGAAAGCCAGATTGCCTATCTAATCTTCAACCCCGTAGCGGGACAGGGGGACCCCAACGCCGATCTAGCTCTGATCAAAGAGGTGCTAGAGCCGCAGATCATGGTCAACGTAATCATGACCGAGCCCGATCTCAATCCCGCTGACCAGGCAAAGGAGGTTGTCGATCACATTCTTTCTAAAAATGAGCACGATATGGGGCGCAGCCTAATTGTCGCCTCCGGTGGCGATGGTACGGTATCGGCGGTAGCGGGAGCTACCGTCGGTACCGGTATATCGTTGGGCGTCGTTCCTCGGGGTACAGCCAATGCCTTTTCGGTGGGCCTAGGCATACCGACTGACCTGCGGGGTGCCTGTGAAACCATCTTGGCAGGCAACACCCACATTGTTGACGCGGCCCGCTGCAACGATATACCAATGATTTTGCTGGCTGGAGTGGGGTTTGAAGCTGGCATGGTCGATGGAGCTAGCCGACAGCTTAAAAATGAGCTGGGTAATTTGGCCTATGTGCTCTCCGGGGTCAGACAGCTGGCTGCCGCTGAGCCTTTTACCGCCACCCTTGAAATTGACGGCGAAGTGTCCACAGTAACAACGACCGCCATTACTGTCGCCAACGTAGCTCCACCGACCTCGGTGCTAGCCCAGGGGATGGGGGAAGTGATTCCCGACGACGGGCTGCTGGAGGTAACCATTGCCACCAGTACCACCCGCTTGCAGGGTATCAACGCCCTGGCCTCTCTCATGGCCGCCGCCGCCTGGGGTAACCCAACCCAGCGAGATGATATTACCTGCCTGCGCATCAGCCACCTCAAAATCACCACTGACCCGCCGCAAAAGCTGGTGATAGACGGCGAAATCCTAGAAGTAAACCCGATGATGTTCGAGTGTCTACCTCAGGCTTTAAAAGTGTTGGCACCGCTCCAAACAGCCTAGACTGACGCGCCCTAGATTAGCGCTATAGAGCAGACGGAGCTTTGGTTTGACTGGAGATGGTGCCGTAGCGGAAGGGATGGCTAGCCGTAGTAGGCGAGAGGCGGCAGCTAGGGATTATGCTGCTGCTCAGAGCGGTATTCCCGCAGCCAGCAGCGCTCCAAAAAGCGCACCTGGTGCAAGTACCAGAATCGCCACGGGTTATAGATAGTTTTATGATCTCGGCAAAAAACCGGTTGATAAAGATAAGGCAAGATGGGAAACCGCATTGTTCTAGCTAGATCGCATAAATATAGTGACGAAGCTGAGATAGCATTCGCACAATGGTTTGCCCTTAGGGCAATACAGCCTTCAACCGGCCACTTTCTCAGTATAGGCAGATGAAAAAAGAGACCCAACACTGGATCTCTTAGATGGAAAGATATTTAATAATCGAACACAGAATTTATAGTGTTCGCCCCAGCTGAAATATTGATGGTCGCATCAGCGCAATAACTGCTAGGGATTTACTAAAAATGGAGCTGACGGGAGTCGAACCCGTGTCCGCTTTGAGTATTAACACACCACTCATTCACAGGCTTAGCCCGTCTAATCCTCGGGGCGGGAACCGCCACTTATCCCGGACGGCGGGATTCTCTAGCTAAGTCTTAGTCAATAAATCCACTAAAGGAGATTCACTGAAGCATCCGTTGGGGTTTGTCCATAGCTCTTAACGGAGTCAAACTATGAACGCTCGCTAACTAAGTTAGATCTAAAACGAGTTTAGACTATGCGGCAACAGGTGCAGCTTTACGAGCAAAAGGAACGATAGTGTTCGCATTTACGTTTGGTTTTGAGCCTTGATTTGCGAGAGTGGACTCCCTCTCGGCCTGAATCACAGCGTGACTTTCGTCAAAACGTCGAAACCGTTACAGCCCCCCAGTGTGTACTCAGCTTCAATTATAGATCACTCGCATCGGTATGGGGAAGGTCTACTGTCATTGCGCCTTCTTTGCCTAGGGCAGCCTCAGGTACAAATCTCTTATAGAGCTTATAGCCTTTCATAATCTCGATGGGGTAGCTATCAAAGTATAATGTTTACTTAATAGTTTTGTTTGTAGCGAGGTTTGCCTACCGGCAGCATGCGTTCAAACAGGCTCGAGATTATTAGCTTTCTTTCATAGTTACCTCAACACCTCGCTCTCTGGGCGACTGTTTGCAGCAATAAGGATCATTCTCCTATGGCAACCACTTCTTCTACCAAAGACAGCGCTGACACTCCCGACAAAGAACCCGCCGCCAGCCGTCCGGCCCGAGGCTCACGCAAGCGTGCTGCTTCGTCTGGCGAGCTAGTCAAGGCCGATGCCAAGCAAGAGCAGGACGGCGACGTCATTGTTTTGAGAGACCATACCCGGCTGGTTGAAACCGACAGCTTGCCCAACCATCGCCCCATTGCCCTGGGTGCCTTCGAAATTGTGGGCACTCTCGATCGCGCAGGTCGTCGTCCCATCGGCGCAAACACGTTTGAGATTTCGACCGTCGATACCCTGCCTGGGCATCGTCCAGTGGCTGTAAGCCATCTGCACATTGCCGATATCCATACGCTTCCCGGCGATCGCCCCATCGCCCCCAATGACGAAGTGGATCCTCAACCCTCCGTTCTGATGGGCTACCTCGACTAAGCCATACTCTACCCTACAAAAAAGCTCCTCGAGACCGAGGAGCTTTTTTGTAGAACAAGCTAGCGGTGTGTCAAACCTGACCTGGGTTTTTCGCCCTTCCAGGCACCCGCTCTAGCTAAGCCTTATCCAGCAGCAACAGCAGCAGGGGGATAGACGCTGATCTTCTTACCGCTTTTGCCTCGGCGCTCAAAGGTGACAACTCCATCTACTAAAGAGAACAGAGTGTCATCACCACCGCGACCTACATTTTCTCCAGGGTGGATTTTGGTGCCCCGCTGGCGAATCAAGATATTCCCCGCGCGTACGGCTTCGCCACCATAGCGCTTGACGCCCAAGCGCTTGGCATTAGAGTCGCGCCCGTTGCGTGTACTACCTGTACCTTTCTTGTGAGCCATGGCTGTGTCGTCCTTAACCTACCTAACATTTAATTTAGCGCGAGATGGAGCCCTTAGCTTTCAGCGTCAGCGCCAGCCACCTCTGCTGTGGGGGTATCCTGAGCCGGAGCCTCAGCAGCAGTCTCGCTTGCAGTCGATTGCCCGC
>JBARUP010000152.1:0-2804 GCA_049645805.1 Nodosilinea sp. | reverse complement strand
CAGCTGTAAATCTTGGAGGGGCGATGATGAGTAAGCTCTACGGCGATCTGGATCCAAGAAACATCGCCACGTACTCTATGGGCGACGCTGCCAAGTACCTGCGGATTCCGGCGGCGACTATTCGCTCGTGGACGGTGGGGCGCAGGTATCCCAAGGCTGATGGTGAGGGATTCTTTCAGCCGCTGATTCCTATCCCGGAACGAAAGCCTCGGCTACTTTCCTTCACCAACCTGGTGGAAGTGCATGTGTTGCGGGCCATCCGCCAGCACCACCATATTGACTTGGCCAAAGTTCGTAATGCCCTGGACTACATTGAAGCGAACCTGGAGGTTTCTCACCCGCTAGCCCATGAAGAATTTCGCACCGATGGCGTTGACTTGTTCATCAAGCGATATGGCACATTAGTCAACGCCTCTACCGCAGGCCAAACGGAACTCAAAGCATCGCTAACTGACCATCTGGCCCGTATTGAGCCTGATGATACTGGATTGGCAATTAAGCTCTATCCGTTTACCCGTGCCCATGAGGAGAATAACCCTCGCATTGTGGTGATCGACCCGCGTATTGCGTTTGGGCGCTTGGTGATTGAGAGTACAGGCATTCCTACCAGTGTGTTGGCGGAGCGCTATTGGGCTGGCGACTCGATGGATGAGTTAGCGGAAGATTACCGTTGCGATCGCCTCAAAATTGAAGAAGCTATTCGTTGTGAAAGCCCTGTGGCTGCATGACGGAGCTACAACAAACCGTTTTCTTCATAGACCGCTGTTTGGGTAGCATCTACTTAGCCGCTGCATCAAGAGAATCTGGTATATCTGTCGAAATCCACGATGATCATTTTCTCCAGGGGGCTCAGGATGAAGACTGGCTGCCGCAGGTTGGGGAACGGGGCTGGGGTGTGCTTACTAAAGATGCCAACATCGCCAAACGAACCCCTGAACGCTTAGCAGTAGCCAATGCTGATATCAAGATGTTTGTGTTGGTGGCTCAAAACCTGCCTGGGGAAGACATGATTGAGGTGTTTCGCAAAGCATTCCCAGCCATGAGGGAGTTTGCCCGCGAAAATCCTGCCCCCTTTATCGCTAAAGTTTACAAGAGCGGGGAAGTTGCGGAGTGGAAAAATCATGAGGAGTTACTGACAGAGCTGAAAAAAGTAATGGAGGGATGATTTTTCCTGCTGCCGATATTGAACGTTTGGCTGTGCGGACAGCTCCATTCATCGGGCGATCGCGTCCAACTTCCCCATCATCCTCTCAGCTTAGCTAGGGCAGCCTTAACTTCCTTTCCCTTAGCCTCAATGATGTCGAGGAGTTGCGTATCCCGCTATACTTTTGCCTTCCGCGCACCGCAAGTGTGCCCTATTCATTTTCTGCTAGGGTTGGGGATGGTATTGAATCCCTATGATGAAGCTACTCTGCATTAGCAATGGCCACGGCGAAGACGGCATTGCAGTTCGCATTCTTAAGCAGCTGCGCCAGCTGCCCAACTCTCCTACCTTAGCCGCCCTGCCCATTGTGGGCGAAGGTCGCGCCTACGAAAAAGCAGGTATCGCCATTCATGGACCGACTCAGGCGATGCCCTCCGGCGGCTTTATCTACATGGATCGCTATCAGCTGTGGCGCGATCTGCAGGGCGGCCTAGTGGGGCTCACCCTGGCGCAGCTTACAACCGCTCGGCAGTGGGCTAAAAGCGGCGGCATAGTTTTGGCGGTAGGAGATATCGTGCCCCTGGCGATCGCGTGGCAGAGCGGCGGCAGCTACTTTTTTGTTGGCACTGCTAAGTCAGAATATTACATTCGCAACGACGAGCATCGCCTGCCCGGCCGTCCTGTCTTAGAGGGCTGGTCGGGCTCAGTATACGCGCCCTGGGAGCGATGGCTGATGGCCCGCCCCCGCTGCCAAGGGGTCTTCCTGCGCGATCAGCTTACCACCGACACGCTTCAGGGTTTAGGGGTGCCTGCTCTCTACCCCGGCAACCCGATGATGGATGATCTGGAAACTAGCGCCGATCGGCTGGCCCGGCTCACCGCCACCTTCGCCCCTGCTTCTGCCCAGCTCACCCTGGCGCTACTGCCGGGCTCCCGCGCGCCAGAGACCTTCGACAACTGGCAGCGAATGGTAGGCGCGATCGCCTCAGTGATGGAAACCTTCTGCGATCGCCAGGTGCGCCTGCTGGCTGCCCTCGCCCCCGCTCTAAATCTAGCCGCCTTCAAAGACGTCTTGCTCGACGCAGGCTGGCAGTCGATCCCAGGCAAGTACCCTACTTTGCAGCACCAAAACGGGGTTTTGGTGCTAACCGCCGACGCCTTTGCCGAGTGTATACACCTGGCCGATGCCGCGATCGCTACCGCTGGTACCGCCACCGAGCAGGCCGTAGGGCTAGGCAAGCCTGTGCTAACCCTACCCGGCCTTGGCCCCCAGTTCACCTACGCTTTTGCCGAAGCTCAGTCGCGACTGCTGGGTCCATCGGTGATTTTGCTTAACCAACCGGCTGAGGCAGGCAGCGTGCTGCAGGCGTGCTTAGCGAATAGTGCTCGACTACAGCGCATTGCCGAGAACGGCCGTCGCCGCATGGGAACAGCAGGAGCAGCAGGAGCGATCGCCAAAGCCCTCCACCAGCACTGCGCCAAACCGCCCTACTCCGACGCTGCCTGGGCCACCTGATTACGGCTGGGGTCGCCGTAGCGAAAGGGTCCGGTCTGCATTTTTACCTTAGTGCGCATCTCGGCGGGCGCGTCAGCCGCGCCCCAGTGGGCCTGAATCGCCTGCAAAAGCTGGTCTTGCTGCACCCTCAGGGCAGGAATATCC
>JBARUP010000151.1:0-1529 GCA_049645805.1 Nodosilinea sp. | reverse complement strand
CCGAACCAGCCCACATACAGGCGGTTCTCGGTGCTGGTTACCCACTGACAAAACTGCTCCCACACAGAAGCGCTTTGTTGTCTTTGTAGCGTCGTTGTCATGATGTTAATAAGTGCAGTTAGGTTTGTGAAGGGGCCTGTCTACAAGAGACAAGCGGGGTATTTATGTCACTACATTAACCGCATTGTTGCAAAATGTAAACATCCCTCAGGTAGGCCGCCTCTCAACAGGGCTGGAGTGGTCAAAAACCTGATAGCCTAACCGAGCTTGGCTGTGACCTTGCCCTGTTGTGCCCAGGCCAGTCTGGCTTTGGCAACTTGCTGAGCCGCTGGAATTGCCTGAAATAGTTCGAGAGCTCTGTAAAGATGGTTTTCAGCTCCGGCGACAGGGGCAGGCATAGACGCCAGGGTAAGGGCGTATTGTAGGTGGGCAGTGGCCAGGTCGCAGTAGGCACCCACTTTGTGGAGCAGGGCGATCGCGCTCCGGCAATCCTCAGCGGCTGTTTCTAAATCTCCCCGCTGAGACTTCATGCGCCCTAGCCCGACTAGGGCGTTGGCTTTAATTTGCAGGTAGTGACCGGCTTCAGCCGCCTGAATAGCGGCATCGAAAAGGGATTTGGCTGTGCCTGAGTCTTCCAAGTTGAGATAGGTATGGCCTAAGAGCTGCACAAAGAATGCGTAACGCCCGCTTTGCCCCTGGCCTCGAACTTACTCAATCACAGCATCAGCCAGGGTTTTCGCCGTTTCCCGATCGCCTTGACAGGAGCGCACCAGCGCCAGGTAGGTAGTAGCTTTGTCGGCCCAGGGCTGGTGACGAGTGCCGGTAACGGTGGTAATTACCTGATTAAACCAGGCGGCGGCGGTATCGAGGTTCCACAGGTCGAGGTGGTAGAGTCCCAGGCTGAGCTGAGAGTCGACTACCAGCATGGTGAGGTAGTACCAGCGGTGGGTACGGGGGGCGAGGGCCTCAGTGTGCAGGCAGCCCTGGGCGATCGCGATGGCGCTCTGCTGGCGGGCGATCGCATCCTGTAAACGACCCTGGATCCAGAACAGGTCGCCCAAGATGTTGGCTAGCTCGCTGGCATCGGCATTCTGGGACGGAATATGGTCGATGATAGCGGTGATGGCATCAGTAACCGGCTGCACCAACCCCATGCGGTAGAGGGTGCTGCCCAGGGGCAGAAACTGCTGCCACTGGTTGTCACGACCGTGCAGAATAACCCGTGCTGCGGCCTCATAGTCCTGAATGGCAACGTAGTGGTAATAGGCCTCCATGGCCTGAATCGCGTCGTCTAGGGTGCAAATACGCTGAATGTCGCTCCAGCAGCGGGCGGCAGCGCGGTGGGCCGATTTCCACTGGCTAGAATCATCGGTGAGCTGGACTAGAGCCCCAGAGCGGACCACCGGGTGCAGCCAATAGCGTCCTTGGCTACATTCCAGCAGTGACCGATTTCTTAGCGATGTGACAAGGGCCTGGTGGCGCGGGACGGGAATGTCGCTCATCAGGGTCAGGGTTTGGCCCCGGCTATC
>JBARUP010000150.1:0-4638 GCA_049645805.1 Nodosilinea sp. | reverse complement strand
CTCTAGCAGAGAGTCGGCGGGGCACCATTGGCGTGGTCGTGCTAGACGGCGAAGGGCATCTAGCAGCGGGCACCTCCACCGGAGGCAAAGGGCTAGAGCGTCTGGGTCGAGTCAGCGACTCAGCTACCCCGGCGGGCAACTATGCCAACAGCGTGGCAGCCGTCAGCTGCACGGGCATTGGTGAAGACATTCTTGACGAGTGCCTGGCGGCTCGCATTGTGGTGCGAGTAACCGACGGCATGGCGATCGCGGCCGCCCTAGAGAAAACCTTTGCCGAAGCGACAGCGAACGAGCGAGACTTTGGCGCGATCGCTCTCAGCCACCAGGGCGAAATCGCCTGGGGTAAAACCAGCGAGGTGCTAATCGCGGCCTACCATACGGGCGAATCGATAGGCGATACCCTAGAACTAACCTCAGGTACTCTCACTGGAGTCATTTAATCGCTATGACTGACCCTAATCCCCGCCGTAAACCCTCAGCCTCAGAGAAAAACGTGCTCAACATTGACGTGCCAACTCTGATGGTAATTTTGACCCTGCTAATTTTGCTGCCCCTGCTAGCAACGGGCTTTATCTCGCAGTAGAGCAGAGGGTTCCTTCTGCCGGGTAAGCGCCCCCCTATATAGACTTCTGCGCTCCCCTGAAGCAACGGCAGCATCACATCTTTAGCCAAAATTCTCCGCCACTTCTTACAACACCTAAAAGAAAATCTATACCGCCTGCCCTTGTTGATAAGCTGAAAGCTTGTCCTTACATTTGCAGAGTTGGGTAGCAGGCATGGATAACAAGTTAATGCTGATGATTCCGGGGCCGACCCCCGTACCAGAGCAGGTGCTGTTGGCCATGGCCAAGCACCCCATGGGCCACCGCAGCGGTGAGTTCAGCACGATGATGGCCGAGGTCACCGAAAACCTCAAGTGGCTGCATCAGACCCAAAACGACGTGCTGGTGCTGGCCTCTAGCGGCACCGGGGCTATGGAAGCAGCCATTATCAACTTCCTCAGCGCGGGCGACAAAGTTTTAGTGGGCAACAACGGTAAGTTCGGCGAGCGCTGGGGTGATCTGGCTCGTGCCTACGGCCTCGATACCCAGGAAGTTACGGCTGAGTGGGGCAAACCCCTCAACCCCGACGACTTTAAAACAGCGCTGGAGGCCGACGCCGCCAAGAACATCAAAGCGGTGATCATCACCCACAGTGAAACGTCTACCGGGGTGCTCAATGATCTAGAAACTATCAACCGTCACGTTAAAGCCCACGGCGCGTTGATTATCGTCGATGCGGTGACTAGCCTGGGGGCCTGCCCGGTGCCTGTGGATGATTGGGGCCTCGATGTGGTGGCGTCTGGTTCCCAAAAGGGCTATATGATGCCGCCCGGTCTGGCCTTCGTCAGCGTCAGCCCCAGGGCGTGGGAAGCCTATGAAACCGCCACTCTGCCCAAGTTTTACTTCGACCTCAAGCCTTACAGCAAAGGGGCGGCCAAGAATACAACGCCGTTTACGCCGCCGGTTAACCTGTTCTTCGCCCTCCAGGCCGCCCTGCAAATGATGCAGAAAGAGGGCCTAGAGGCGATCTTTGCCCGCCACGATCGCCAGAAGCGCGCCGCCCGCGCCGCTATGAAGGCGCTCAACCTGCCGCTATTTGGGGCCGACGACTGCGCCAGCTCCGCCATTACTGCCGTCATGCCCCAGGGGGTCGAGGCCGAGCAGATTCGCTCGACGATGAAAAAGCAGTTTGATATTGCCCTAGCTGGCGGTCAGGATCATCTCAAGGGCCAGATCTTTCGCATTGGCCACCTGGGCTTTGTGGGCGATCGCGATGTGTTGACCGCCATTGCTGCCCTAGAAGCCACCCTCACCCACCTAGGCTTCGACCAGTTCACCCCTGGGGCTGGGGTGTCTGCGGCTGGGCAGGTGCTCCTGGCCTAGAGACCAGTTACTCGTGACTGTAGGCTCCAGGGTTTTTCTAAAACCCTGGAGCCTGGTTTCTTACGAGCCCAGCAGCTCGGTATCCAGCCCAAAGGCCTGGGCAGGGGGCAGCTGCAGCACGCTGAGCAGACCGTCAAGCATGTACTGCACCGCCAGCGCCGCCAGCAGCATCCCCAGCACGCGGGTGACGACGTTAATACCAATCTGGCCCAGCACCTTGCCTAAGGGCTGAGCCAGCAGCAAAAAAATGTAGCACAGCACCAAGACCACTCCAGCGGCAGCCAGCACCACGCTCAGCCCGAGGTAATAGTTAGTTGACTCCCGCGATAGCACCAAAATGCTGGCCAAACTGCCCGGCCCCGCAATCAGCGGAATTGCCAGGGGGAAGACGCTTACGTCCTGCCGGGCCTCAGCCTCTTCAGCCTCGGCTTTGGTTTCTCGCTCCTGCTGCACAAAGATCATGTCGAGGGCAATTTTAAACAGCAGCACCCCCGCCGCGATCTGAAACGCCTGTAAACTGATGCCCAGGTTGTGCAGCACGTAGGCCCCCGTCAGCCCAAACACCAGGAGAATAACGGCAGAAACGATTACGGCTCGGGTAGCAATTTGGGTTTGCTCCTCTCCGGGGCGATCGCTCACCAGAGCCAGATACAAAGGCGTCAACCCGACCGGATCGACCACCACAAATAGAGTAAAAAAGGCCTTGGCAAACAGCGGCAAAACGATAGCCATAGGTTTGTCTGAAGAAATTTCTCAGAATTTAGCGCCGTTTCAGCCCAGTAGCGCGCCTAGCCCCCTTAGTTCCTCTAAATCTGGCTCTACGGCCTGACCTATACGGCCAGCCTCATGCACTGCTCGAAGTTAAGCTACCCCGCGATATCTACCACCGGGGACAAATTAGCCGCTACTGCCTGGGCTGGCCTTGACCAGGAGCCTGCCTGTTCTTTTCAATTAGATCTCTTTAATCTGTGGGGTTGACGCGATCGACGTGGCTAGCCGGATAGAGTCGTCGAGCAAGCCAAACCTCACTGGCTATAGGAACACCGCCCCGAATCCCTGTGCTGCCCCTCGCTGTCCGTAGGCGCTGCGCTCAAAATCAATCGGGCCTGATATTAGACTTACTACAGAGGTCGCTACAGAGTGAACACCGGGCATCGTAAGCTGCCCCGTTTCTCTAGAAGCGCAGCGCCACGTCTGAAGCCACCTTAAAAGTCGCTAAAAGCTTAATAAGCGGGTAACGCGATTCGAACGCGCGACATTCACCTTGGCAAGGTGACGCTCTACCACTGAGCTATACCCGCGTAAAAACCAGGGTTGAAAACGCTCTTCCGCTGGTTCGGACTTTATCTAGAATCTCAAAAAAGCGTGACTATGTCAACATTTTTTTAGATTCACTGCAGCTCTAGGCCAGCCCAGCATCTTGGGCAGCTCTAGGCCAGCCCAGCATCTTGGGCAGCGCTGGGCTGGGCCGACACTGTGACTCCCGGCCCCAGAAGAGCTGCGCCGTTACCGGTACTGCTACCTGCTGCCAAGTTGATCTGTCCCATTAGACTGGTCATCTCCAGGGCGCTCATGGCGTAATCCCAGCCGTGGTTGGCCTTGATACCCGCCCGCTCTAGAGCCTGCTGTAGAGTATCGGTAGTGAGCACCCCAAAAATAACGGGGGTTCCAGTCTGGAAACCTACAGCCGCTACGCCCTTAGCCACCTCTGCCGCCACATAGTCAAAGTGAGGGGTGGAGCCGCGAATCACGGCACCTAAACAAATAATGGCGTTGTAGCGGCCGCTAAGGGCCAGCTGCCGAGCCACCAGCGGAATCTCAAAGCTGCCGGGCACCCAGGCGTAATCAACCTGTGTACCCTCAGGGTTGACGTCGATACCGTGGCGTTTGAGGCAGTCTTGGCAGCCTTCCAGCAGCTTGCCTGTCACTAAATCATTGAATCGTCCTAGCACGATGGCAAACCGGGGAGACCCAGTGATGACCAATGTGCCCTCAAATACCGCCATAAAAGTTTAGTATCTACACCACAAAGTAGTTAAGGCCACCAACGACGACCACCAGCGCACCCCAGATGACAGAGCCAAACAAAATCAACCGTTTAGACTGATCCCAGTCTTGGGGAGAAGCATAGGCCACAGGCACATACACCACCAGCACAAAAGACATCAGCACTAGGGCAAACAGCGCAAGTTGAAACAGAATTACCATTGGTTTATCTTTAGCTCTCTCAAACACAGCAGTGGAGAGGGCAGTGAGTAACCTGGCAAGTAGCCTAAGACCAGGTTAACAGCCACACTATCCTAATCAGTACGCTATCAGAAAGAGGCCCCTCCGAAAAGCATGGCCCGAAAAGTATGGACTTAGTACTTTGCCACACTACCGCTGACTTTGACACTCTAGGGGCTGCTGTGGGGCTGGCGCGCCTTCAGCCAGGGCGACGAATTGTGCTCACCGGAGGTAGCCACCCTACTGTACAGCGTTTCTTAGCGCTCCACCGCGATGAGTACCCGCTGATTGAGCAGCGGGCTGTAGATCCCAAGGCGATCCATCACCTCATTCTAGTTGACGCCCAACAGCCAGAGCGATTTGGTTCGGCTACAGAATGGATTGCCTTGGCCAAGCAAAGTCAGGTGCCTGTTATGGTCTATGACCATCACTCAGCGACGGCGGCGGGTCTGGAAAAGCAGGGTTACATCGTCGAAGCCGTCGGAGC
>JBARUP010000149.1:0-3808 GCA_049645805.1 Nodosilinea sp. | reverse complement strand
GGGTCTTCACACAGGTCTTCGAGGATAAGCTGGTGCAGGCTGATGATTTGGTTGATGGGCGCTCGCAGCTCGTGGGAGGCCGTCCCTAAAAAAGCCGCCTGGTGCTGAGCCTGATGCAGCAGACGATCGTAGGCTAGCTGCAGCTCAGCTAGATCGGTGAAGTCTTTGCCCTGGGGGTGGTTCATAGCGTTGGGGTGAAGCAGGAGGGAAATGCATCACTGCTAGCCTACGCCCTTGGGGGCAGCGAGGTCAGCCCTCAAAGATGTTCATTCTCCATTTTCAGCCTTAATGCCGAGCTCTGGAAAAGTCACCGAGCCCGATCGCAGCAGCGCCCAGCCACCGTCCTGCCAGCGGACTACGGTGGAAGGCAGTCCCAAGCCCTGGGGCTGGTCGTCGGGGAGAACCTCACGGCCAAGCGCCCGGCAAATTTCGGCCTGAGCCGCGAGGGAGAGAGTGAATGCCTGGGGAAAGGTGGCCGCGATCGCTGTTATGGTTTCGATCGGGGGCTGCCCGGAGCGATTAGCGCTGGTGGTGGCTAGAGGGCCGGTGTGGGACAGCAGGTGCCTGGCTAGGGGATGCGCAGGGACCCGCAGGCCCACGGTGCCGGTGTGCTGGGGGTTAATGGCAGTGGGGAGAAGGTCGCTGGCGGGTAGCACCAGGGTCAGCGCGCCGGGCCAGTAGCGAGCGGCGATCGCGCTCCACTGCGCTAGCTCTTCCTCGCTGCCGGTGATGTAGGGCTTCAGGTCGTTCAGGCTAGCCGCCATCAAAATGAGGGGTTTGTCGGAGCCGCGCTGCTTGGCAGTGTAGATGCGATCGCCCGCCTCAGGCCGCGCCGCTAGGGCAGGCACCGTATCGGTAGGGAAGCTAACCAGCTCCCCCGCCTGCACCGCTGCAACCAGTTCCATGAGAGATACTTGGGGCATAGGCTGCACTATAGAACAGATCTTTTCAGAATAAGCGTCTCACGGGCTGTAATCCGTACCGCCCACGGGCAACATCGCCCCTCGGCAGTCGCCTGCTGACTGGTCACAATAAAAGCTGTTGCCTCAGGACTACGTCCCCATGCCCATCCACAACCACGACCACAGCGTTGAAGCTCTCAACGCCAGAGGCTGTACTCTGTGCGAACAGAATCAGTTTGACCAGGCCCTCGACACCTTTGATCAGGCTCTAGCCCTAGATGGCTCCTACTGCACCGCCTGGAACAACCGCGCCAATGCCCTCTGTGGTCTTAACCGCCAGGCTGAGGCTCTGGCCGCCTACGACAAAGCTGTTGCCCTCAATGCCCAGTATCATCAGGCCTGGTTCAACCGGGGCAAGCTGCTCACCGACATGGGTGCCTACGGCAACGCGGTGGAGTCGTACAACCGCGCGATCGCTCTCAAGCCCGATCCCATCTACATTCACTCTCTGGAAGACATTTGGGTGAAGAAGAAGCTGATCGCCACGGTCTAGCCCAGCGATCGCTGAGCCCACATCCGCTTAGGATTGCTGCGATTTCACTAGGGGCAAGTCGCCTGTAGTGACTATCACCTCATAGCTCTCTGTCGTCAGGATTAACTCAGGCACAGCCCCAAGCGGCTTTTGTCTCTAGTGGCTCGCTCTGAGTTGGTCCTATACTAGGGACATTGCCTGCCTGTGCCCTGCTACTCGTCAGCGTCATGCGTTCTCGCCGCCGTCGTCAGGTCAATTCTCAAGTTCCCGAGGTCAACCTCGTCCCGATGATGGACGTGCTGATGACGGTGCTGACCTTCTTTATCATCATCTCAATGAGCCTGACCGGGCAGCAGCTGCTCAACGTGCGCTTGCCCCAGTCGGTAGCGGGCGATGAGTCTACCGAAGAACCCCAGGTAATGGAGATCGATGCCCTAGTGGTAGGCCTTGATAAAGATGCCAACCTGGTGCTTGAGAACGAACCAATTACCTTTAATCAGCTTAGCGGGCGGGTGCGCAGCTACTTTGCCGAAAACCCCGACGGCAGGCTGGTGCTCAAGGCCGATCGCGAGCTGACCTATAGCGAAGTATCGTCTCTGCTCACCGATCTGCGGGCAATCGGCGGCAACCGGGTATCTCTGGCCGTGGAGTAATGGTGCATCGCTGCGCGGATGCAGCCTACGATTGCCGCACCTCTAGCACGCCCTCGGCTTCGTTGGCAACCTGGCGCAGGGCATCGATCATGGTCTCGGGTGCCGATTGCCACAGGCCGCGCTGGTGAGCTTCGAGCAGACGCTCGGCCATATCTCGCAGTGCCCAGGGGTTAGCTTTTTGCACAAAGGCCTGAACCGCTGGGTCGAGCACGTAGGCCTCGGCTACCCCTTCATACATGTGATCGGCTACGCAGCGGGTGGTGGCGTCGTAGGCAAACAGGTAGTCAACGGTGGCGGCCATTTCAAAGGCACCCTTGTAGCCGTGGCGCATAACACCTTCAATCCACTTAGGGTTGACCACGCGGGAGCGGTAGACCTTGGCAATTTCGGCAGCTAGCGATCGCACTTTAGGTTTGGCCGTGACCGCATTGTCGCCAAAGTAGGCAGCGGGCTGCTCACCCTGAAGGGTGCGGGCCGCCACCGTCATGCCCCCCTGGAACTGGTAGTAATCGTCAGAATCGAGCAAGTCGTGCTCGCGGTTGTCCTGGTTGTGGAGCACGACTTGCAGATGTCGAAGCCGTTGCTCAAAGGCCTCGGGCATGGCGTGGCCCTGGGCGTCGCGGCCGTAGGCATAGCCGCTCCAGTTCAGGTATGCGCGAGCGAGATCTTCATCTGTAGTCCAGTTTTGCGACTCAATTAGCCCCTGCAACCCGGCCCCGTAGGCTCCCGGTTTAGAGCCAAAGATGCGGTAGCGCGATCGCTGCTCCGCCTGCTCCGCCGCTAGCCCCTGGCGCTGCCATTCGGCGCTCTCTTGCCGCGATCGCGCCGCTAGGGGATTTTGTTCTGGAGGTTCTACTAGCTCTGCCACCGCTGCCACCGCCTGATCAAATAGGTCAATCAAATTGGGAAAGGCATCTCTAAAGAAGCCTGAAATACGCAGAGTGACATCGACTCTGGGGCGTCCCAGAGCCGACAGCGGCAAAATTTCGAAATCGACTACTCGCCGGGAAGGGCCGTCCCACACCGGGCGTACCCCCATCAGGGCCAGGGCCTCGGCAATATCGTCGCCCCCGGTGCGCATGGTAGCAGTGCCCCACACCGACAGGCCCAGGGTTTGCGGATACTCGCCATGGTCTTGGGTGTACTGCTCCACCAGCACTTCTGCCGCTCGCCGCCCTACATCCCAGGCGCTCTCAGTGGGGATAGCGCGAATGTCTACTGAAAAGAAGTTGCGTCCCGTGGGCAGTACGTCGGGGCGGTTGCGGGTGGGTGCTCCGGCGGGGCCGCTGGGCACGTAGCGCCCGTCGAGCCCCCTCAGCAGGTTAGCGATTTCGTCGGTAGTGCGGGCAAGCGCGGGAATCAGCCTGTGCTGTATCCAGTGGAGTTCAGCGGTGAGAGGAGGGCTGCTCGGCGCGGCACATTCCTGCCACAAATCTTCTACTAAGCGAGCAGCTTCCTGTTCTATAGACTCCACAACATCTCCGACAGTGCGGCAGTTAAAAAGGTAGGGAGATGGTGCGGTAAAGGGTTCGCCCAGATCAGCGGTGAGCGGGTCGAGGTCGAGCCCCCAAGAGTCGGCGATCGCTCGCGTTAGTCCCTGTCGATCGGGGCTGGGGTGGCGGGCGACAGCTACGATCAAGTCCCGCAGCTGTCGCCCGGTGGGGCACTGGCCAAAAATGTGCAGGCCGTCGCGAATTTGGGCTTCTTTGAGGTCGCAGAGG
>JBARUP010000148.1:0-2804 GCA_049645805.1 Nodosilinea sp. | reverse complement strand
ATCTAGCCCGGCTTCCCCTAGGGCAAACAGAACAAAGGGCAGCCCCATGTTGCCGACGTTGGCAAACAGGGTGGTAGCAATCAGGCTCTTTCGCTCGTCGGACGAAAAATCTAGGCGACTACCTAGCCCCACGGCCAACAGATACAGCAAGGCTGTATTCAGTAAAAAAGTGACGACAATCGCTACGGCGCTGCCTAGGCCCAGGGTGGTTTTGGCGAGGCTGGTCAGCACTAGGGCAGGCAGCAGGGCGTAGATACTTACCCGAGCTAAGGTTCGCATATCGAGCTCAAACTTGCGCCCCACCCCAAACCCCACCAGTGCCACCAGGGCAATGGGTAATATCGCCGAAATTAAAACTTCCATAGACTAGCTACTTTATGTGACCGCCTATGACATGGTGCCTGCTTCGAGGTCACCAGCTAACTGAGCTGGTGAGACATTTGTCCTTAAAACTGCCGACTCCATTCCTTAGGCCAGCGCTCGACCACTACCTTGGTCTGGGTAAAAAACTCCACCGCGTGGGCTCCCTGGCCGTGGAGATCGCCGAAGAAGCTGTCTTTCCAGCCGCTGAAGGGGAAGAACGCCATCGGTGCGGCCACGCCAATGTTGATGCCGATGTTGCCAGCGGTGGCTTCGTAGCGAAACTGGCGGGCGGCGGCCCCGCTATTGGTAAACAGGCAGGCCATGTTGCCCCAGGGGCTCTGGTTAACCAGGGCGATCGCAGCTTCAACCGTGTCTACCGCCATTAGCCCCAGCACGGGGCCAAAGATTTCCGTATGGGCAATTTCGCCAGCGGGGGGCACCCCCTGTAGCACCGTGGGTTTGACGAAGCTGCCTGTCTCCAGGTCAGGAATTTGGGCGTTGCGACCATCCACTAAAACAGTTGCCCCCTCGTCTACCCCGGTTTGAATTAGGCTCTCAATGCGCTGCTGGCTTTGGGCCGTAATCACCGGCCCCATTTGCACATTAGAGTCCAAGCCGTTGCCGACAACGCGGGTAGCGGCGGTGTGGGCGATCGCTTCGGTGAACCACTCCCCCGCTTCCCCCACCGTTACCGCCAGGGACGCAGCTAGGCAGCGCTGACCGGCACAGCCAAACGCGCTATCGGCCACAATGCGCGTGGTCATATCGCGATCGGCATCGGGCAGCACAATCACCGGGTTTTTTGCGCCGCCCTGGCACTGCACCCGCTTTCCGTGGGCCGCCGCCTGGGCGTAGACGTGTTTGGCCACCGGAGAAGAACCGACAAAGCTAATCGCTCGAATGGTGGGATGCTCCAGAATCGCATCCACCGTTCCCTTGGCTCCATGGACCAGGTTCACTACGCCGGGGGGAAAGCCCGCCGCATCCAGCAGCTCGAAGATACGCTGCATGGTCAGAGGCACTTTTTCGGAGGGCTTAACGAGGTAGGTGTTGCCGCAGGCCAGGGCGTAGGGCATAAACCAGAAGGGAATCATAGCTGGGAAGTTGAAGGGTGCGATCGCCGCCGCTACCCCCAGCGGTTGACGAATCATAAACTCATCAATGCCGCTGGCAATATCCTCCAGCACCGTGCCCTGCATCATCATGGGAATACCGCAAGCCACCTCCACATTCTCGATCGCCCGCCGCAGTTCGCCCTTAGATTCCGCTAGGGTTTTGCCGCACTCCTGGGTAATGATCTGAGCTAGCTCGTCTAGGTGGGTGTCTAGCAGGTCTTTAAGCTTGAACAGGGGCTGCACCCGCTGGGGCGGAGGCACTCGACGCCACTCCTCAAAAGCGATCGCCGCCGCCTGGGTAGCCTGATCGACCTCGTCTTTGGGGGAAACAGGCACTCGGCCCAGCACCTCCCCCGTGGCCGGATTATCCACCGAGAGCACGTCCCCGGCTGTGGACGGCACCCACTGGCCGTTGATGTAGTTCTTCAGAATCCCCGATTGCGTCATAGCGGTGCCTGATTAATGCTCACTAAGCATCATAGGCGCTGTTTTGAACCCCGTAGGGGCATAGCATGCTACGCCCCTACGGGGTTCTGATTAGGAATCTGGGTTTCCCAAATCGTAGATCTAAACTACGGCCTTTTCCTTTGCCAAGAACTTCTCCAGCTCGGTCAGGGCATCGGCATCGACTTTGGTCTGCATGGGGCAGAACTTGGGGCCGCACATCGAGCAAAACTCGGCAGTTTTGTAGATGTCGGCGGGCAGGGTTTCGTCGTGGTATTCCTTAGCTCGCTCGGGGTCTAGCGATAGCTCGAACTGCTTGTTCCAGTCGAAGTTGTAGCGGGCATGGGACATTTGGTCATCCCGATCCCTAGCACCAGGACGGTGCCTAGCAATATCTGCCGCGTGGGCGGCAATCTTGTAGGCGATTAGCCCCGCCCGCACGTCTTCGGCATTCGGCAAACCCAGGTGCTCCTTCGGCGTTACGTAGCAGAGCATCGCCGCTCCGCTCCAGCCCGCCAGCGCCGCGCCAATGGCAGAGCTGATGTGGTCGTAGCCTGCCGCAATATCAGTAACCAGGGGACCCAGCACGTAGAAAGGGGCTTCAGCGCATTCTTCCATTTGCTTTTTGACGTTGTAGTCAATCTGGTCCATCGGCACGTGGCCAGGGCCTTCAACCATGACTTGCACATCGTGCTCCCAGGCCTGGCGGGTGAGTTGGCCTAGGGTTTTGAGTTCCGCCATCTGGGCGGCATCGGTGGCGTCGTGGAGACAGCCGGGACGCAGGGAATCGCCTAGGCTAAACGACACGTCGTAGCGCTTGAAGATGTCGATGATGTCGCTGAAGTGGGTATAGAGCGGATTTTGCTTGTGGTGGTGCAGCAT
>JBARUP010000147.1:0-4950 GCA_049645805.1 Nodosilinea sp. | reverse complement strand
GTTCCGGGGTAAAACTCTCGACTTTCTAGAAGATGGCTACCCATAGATTTAAGACAGTTGGGTAGAGAACTGGCGCTATTGTCATCGCTCAGGCCTCGACAAAGGGCTCTGCCCTTTTGGTTACTGTGTACGCAGGTACCGTCTTCAGACAGTACCAAGATACCGTCTACAAAGCCTTCAAGGACAGCACTGAGCAAGGGCTGGTCGGCGCTGTGCTGAATCGATGAGGGAGCGGCAAATTTAAAGTTAGGGAGGGTGGTGGATGAACTCATATTGACCATGAGGCTACCTGGTTTGAGACACAACAGAGCAAGGGGAGTCATCCGGAAACACAGTTTGTAAATTGACGTTCTTATGAACTTGAGATAAAGAGAACCTCAGCTTCGAGGACAGAATCTCCGCATGGGTAGGACGGTTTTCTAACTGGTTTTCCAGAATGCGCTGAAGCAGTGGACATTACCTGGAGCCGAAAAATCGCCTAAACTGACAGGCATTTCATGAATACTTCACGGGTGTGAAGTGCCAGTCTGGAAAACCAGGAAGTATTTTCACGTAAATTTACTGACAAACTCTTGAAGCGGAGCGCGCGCCACTGCTGAAGACTCATAGAGCAGCTAAGCCACAGCTAGGCGGTTGAAAAAATAGGCGCTTATCTATACTGTTATGGGCGTTCTATCAGCTCAGGGGCACAGCGGAAAGCATGACACGATCTAATTTGTGGCGGCGCGTGCAGAGACGCCTAGGCACTGCGGCGATCGCGCTGCTGCCCCTCTGTGCTGCGGTGGGCCCGGTACCGAGCTACGCCCAGTCGTCATCTCCGTCTGCCGGTGGAGCAGCTGAATCAGCGCTTAACCAGGGTTTGGGGTTGGTTCAGCGGGGCGAGATTGATAGCGCGCTGGCTCAGTTTCAGCAGGCAGCGGCCCTAGATCCTACCCTAGCTGCTGCCCACTACAACATTGGGCTGGCTCTGCGCCAGAAAGGTCAGCTTCAAGACGCGGCCTCGGCATTCTGGGCTGCTGTTCGAGCCGACCCTCAGTTCGCCTTGGCCTACGCTAACTTGGGAGGTGCCCTAATTGAGGGCAACAACCTCGACCAAGCTGAGGCCTACCTACAGAGAGCTATTGCCATCGAGCCAGCCCTAGGAAATGCCCACTACAACCTGGGTCTGGTTTACCAGTCCCAGGGGCGATTCTCCGAAGCTCTGGCCGCCTTTGAAAGCGCTGGTCAGTATAGCCCTCGCGCTCCAGAGTCATTTTTGCAGCGGGGCATTGTGTATCTTCAAGCCGAGCAAAACTCTGAGGCTGAAGCGGTGCTTCAGCAGGCTATTGCTCTTAACCCCCGCTACGCCCAGGCTCACTACAACCTAGGTATCGCTCGATTTAATCAGGGCCAAACCGAAGCAGCCCTCGAAGCGTTTCGAATGGCTACCCAAATCAACGGTGGCTATGCCGACGCCTACTACAGCGCTGGGCTGGCGTTTATTCAGCTCGAGCGCTTTGATGAAGCCCGCACCGTGCTGGAGTATGCCAAAAACTTATACATCACCACGGGTAACCCAACTTGGGCGGCTAAGGCCCAAAGCCATTTAGGTCAGCTACCGGAAAACTAGTCACTACCAAAACTTGAGTTTGCGGGAGGCGTGGCCGCACATTTTCAAAAGAATTAAACCTTCTCGCACATGGGCAATGTTGGAGCTGCCGTAGGTGCGCGGCTGATAGCGAATCGGCACCTCCACAATGTGCAGATTGAGCTTGGCGGCCCCAAATAGTAGGTCAAAATCACCGAAGGGGTCGAAGTCGCCAAAGTAGCTGCGCCCGGAGGCAATACGCTGGTAATCGCGCCGCCACAGCACCTTGGTACCGCAGAGGGTGTCTTTAAGGGGCTGCTCTAGTAGAAACGAGAACAGCAGCGCAAAGATCTTGTTGGCTACCGTATTGAGCCACGGCATCGCCGTTTTGGAGCGGGGGTAGACTAGCCGTGAACCATTGGCAAACTCTCCGTGACCAGCGGCCAGCACTTCGACAAAATGGGGTAAATCTTCAGGGGGAACCGTCAAATCAGCATCAAGAATGAGCAGAATATCGCCGTCAGCGTGCTCAAACCCTAGCCGTACAGCATCAGCTTTACCTCGGCCCGTTTGCTGAAAAGCCTTGAGCGTAAAGGGACCTTTGTAAGTGTGCATTAGCTCTTGAATGCTCTCCCAGGTGCGATCGCGAGAGTGCCCTTCGACAAAAATAACTTCGGTGTGCCTGCCCAGCTGGGGTAGTCGAGCCACAGCAGCGGCAATGTTGCCTGCTTCGTTGCGAGCCGGGACGACGACTGAGCAGGTGGGCTTACTCTCAACCGGTGCAGCCTGGGGACGAGCCACAATAAATGTGGTCAGACACAGGTGTTTGACTAGGGGCAGCGGGGCTATGTAGCGGTTGACCAAGCCCGCTACGACCGGCACAAACTTAGGCCACAAAAACCGGCTGCCTCGCTTGAGCGGGCGGTAGCCGGTAACCGTAAGCAGGTTAGCTACATCATCCATACTCAGCCAGTTTTGAGGTGGCTGAGGCCGACGCTGGCCCACTCGCTCGGCCAGCCCTAGCAGCGGCTCCCACAGGTAGCTGTGGAAGGTCAGAATGAGGCGAGTATGGGGCTGACAGAAGGGCTGAAGCCGAGCTAGGACGGCTTGAATATCGCTTAGATAGCCTAGTACTCCAGATAGCACTATGTAGTCAAACTGACGGTGCGCTGGAGCAAGCTGAGCTGCCTCTAGGACTTCGGCGTCTAAATCATAGAAATAAAGGTGGGGATATTTCTGCCGCGCGATCGCGATCGCAGCCGGGGCAAAATCTATGCCTACGCCCACCGCTGGGGCCACCGCGTGGAGCAAATCGCCCGTGCCGCAGCCGATCTCGAGCACGCTGCTGCCGGGAGGAACCAAAAACTGATGAAGCCGAGCTAGATCGCTGTAGTAGTAACGGTTGCGGTTACTCCAGCAGTCTAGCTCGGGAGCAATGCGATCGAAGTAGGCCCGAATGTCTTGCTTGAAGTCTTGCTTGGGGGCCTCAAGCAGATCAGAAGGGGCTTGGAGCACGAACGTCTTAGCTTTCTACTGAGGACCTAGGCAGCGTCTTCTCGCTCGATGTAAAGAAACAGAAAAGCCATCCCTACAGCAGGGAAAACAAGACCCACTAGAGGCACTAGGATAGAGGGCAAAAAGGCAGCTGTCATAGATCTTTACCTCAAAAGCAACATCACGGTGTTGAGCATAAGATTACTTTGAATGGGTGATCTTTGTGTCTGTCTTGTTACAAACTTTCTCACTCGACGCAGCATCTACACCGGGCTCGGCATCCTGGTGTAGCCGAGTGTGCCACCACACCTTAGCTGCCCGATCGAGTTTAGCCGTATAAAGCGTAGTTACAAACGACTGCGCCCCGTACCCCTGCCCCACAATTTCAACGCAGTAGGAGGGCGATTTTCGAGTGACCATATCGGGTACCAAACGCTTGCCGACGCGACGCCAGCTTGGCTCTTTGCCTCGCCACTGGAGGCGGCAGCAGGGCCAGGGCAGCTGCTCACGGTCGAACAGACGGCAGCAGGGGCCAACTACTCGGTAGGTGAGGTGGGCTCCAGGGCTTTGGAATATGTGACCACTGGGCCAGGGGTGCCCCGAGGGTGGGGGTAGGGACGGTATCATAACAGCATGTAACAGATCACCAATGTTGAAGTAGTCTACGGGATTTTTTATGGCTGAGCCAATTACCCCAGCAGTCAGCGATCGCATCTGTAAGCACATGAACAAAGACCATGCCGAAGCGGTGCTGTTTTATGCCACAGCCTACGGCGACCAGCCCGCCGCCACCGCCGCCGCAATGGAAACTATCGACGCCGAGGGTATGACCCTCGCGGTTACCGTAGATGGAGCATCAAATTTTGTGCGGGTACCCTTCGACCACGCCCTAGATGGGGCCGAAGATGCCCACCATACCCTAGTTGCTATGCTCAAGCAGGCCAAGGCCTAAGTAGGCTAGGGCTAAGTATTCAAACGGACTGCCATGAGTGTTTCAATTCAGTTTTTACCCGACGGCGTCACCGTAGATGCTGAGGTAGGGGAACCCCTGCTAGCCGTAGCCGATCGGGCTGGGGTAAATATTCCCACCGGCTGCCTGATGGGGTCGTGCCACGCCTGCGAAGTTGAGATTAAGGGACAAACAGACCCTGTCTGCGCCTGTATTTCGGCGGTACCGCCGGGGCAGAAAGCCCTAGTCGTCAATCTATACGTAGATCCGACCTGGTAGGCGCGTTTCAAAATGTCTGAGATTTTGGCCTAGATCAGGCGGACCCAGTAGCGATCGCGCCCTCGTCTTTTGGCCTGGTAGAGGGCGGCATCAGCAGCGGCAATCAGAGCTTCGAGCACCTGATCATTGGTTGGCACAATACTGGCGATGCCAATACTGACGGTGAGATAGTCACTTACAGGGGACTGGGGATGGGCCAGACGCAGAGCCGCAATTTCTCGGCGCAGATCCTTAGCTACGATTTCGGCTCCGGTACGACGAGTATTGGGCAGCACTACAGCAAATTCTTCGCCGCCGTAGCGGGCTAGCAGATCGGCGGCCCGCTTGACGGCGCGGGTAGCAGCAGCGGCAATGGCGACTAAGGCCTCGTCGCCCTGCTGGTGACCCAAGCAGTCGTTATAGGGCTTGAAATAATCAACATCAAACATGATCAGCGATAAAGGCTGCTGTTCGCGCACCATGCGCTGCCACTCTTGATCTAGGTACTGGTCAAAGCGGCGACGGTTGGGAATCTGGGTTAGCCCGTCGAGGGTAGCTAGACGCCCTAGTTTTTCATTGGCCTCTTTTAGAGCCGTCTCCATGCCCTTGCGGTCGGTAATGTCGATGCAGTTGGCAATCACGCCGTTAACGCTGCCGCCAGCATCTTGAAAAGGGCTAATAA
>JBARUP010000146.1:0-16650 GCA_049645805.1 Nodosilinea sp. | reverse complement strand
CTGCTATTGTGCCTGCGCTGATCTAGATCAGATACTGAAGCGCTCTTAATAGATCACGAATGACCGAGATTCCCGACCTTTGGGTAGGGTAATCATAATAACTCTAGCGAATCTTCTGCGGTTAAGAATAATCCGCAGAGTATCCGGTGAGAACAAAGCCTCAGCGCTAGGGCAAAACAGCCTTTCAGCGCCATCGCTGGCTGCCTCTAAGCAGCAATTGAGCCTGTCTTGTCTATTATAGAGGCTGTACCTGCTGGGAGATATTTGAATTGCTGGCAGGGCTAGCTTCAGGATGAGCTAAGACGTAGAAACTTTTAGGACGATATGGTGCTGCACGTTTCTCAAACGAGCCTGAGATTCCATAAGTTGGCCGCTGGGCCGAAGCTGAGCCAGCTAGCGACTGCCCTAATCGCCGGACTGGCTTTGGCAGGGCTAGCTTCTCAGGCCAGTGCTTCTCGGGCGATCGCTCAAGCCAGCCCATCGGCCTGCCCAGCGGCGGCGCTGACGCGACTGACGCGCCACCGGGTCACCTCAGGTGAAACGCTTTCCTCTATTGCCCAGCGCTACAGCCTGCTGCCCGGCACTCTCATGGGCTTCAACCCTGCTATTCAGGGCGGTGCTGTCAGCTCTGGGCAAGAGCTGCTAATTCCGCCCTACAACGGCATCCGAGTGTCTGTGTCCTCTGGTCAAACTTGGCAAGATGTGGCGCAAACTTACAACAGCCGGGCCGATGTGCTGTTTGAGGTTAACGGCTGCGTCAGCACTGTGCCCCCAGCTGTTTTTGTGCCCGGTGTGAACTGGTATCCAGAGGTGCGCACGGTGGCGGCAACCCCAGCCGCCAGTCAAAGCCCGCTTCAGGGTTATCCACTGCCGCAGCGATCGCAGGTGATCATCAACTACGGCTGGCAGCCCGATCCGACCCGAGACGAACTAGTGTTCAACACTGGGGTGGCGTTGGCTAGCCCTGCTAGGACGCCGGTCTTGGCGGTAGGGCCCGGCACCGTGGCCTTTGCCGGTAGCGACTCGGTCTACGGCAACCTGGTGGTGATCAATCACCCCCAGGGATTGCAGACCCGCTATGCCAATCTAGATGCCCTCGAAGTGCGGGCTGGACAGACGGTGAACCGGGGCGATCGCCTCGGCCCAGTGGCCATCCAGTCGGGAGAGTCGTTTCTATTCTTCGAGGTCCGGCTCAACTCTGCCATGGGCTGGGTGGCTCAGGACCCTCAGGATTTTGTACCCGCGATGGTGCTGCGTTAAGAATAGAATGTTAGGGCTAGGTAGTACTCGGCCACAGATTGGCTGCCGTGGCTGGCGCGATTGGGTAAGACCGCCTACAATTGACCCTAACAGGGTGTGGATAGCGGCGAGGTAGCTATACCAGCGGCCCCAGGTGACTTTATGGCTCAGCATTTCTCTCAGCATCGGCAGTCTTCCCCCAGGCCATTCTCTGGGGCGCAGGATCCCTCCTTAGCCTCGGGCTTGTTTTGGACACGGCTGCTTACCTATCGCCCTTTGTTTATGTTAGGGGGGTTGTGGCTGGCCCTGGTGTGTATTTCTGCCATTGCTTACCACGGGCTGATGTTTAACGAGCCGGTGGAAGACGCACTCTACTCGGAAGCGCCGCTTACCGTAGTTGAGACGCTCCCGCAGGATTTGTCCGCTGCCGAGGCAGGGCTAGACCAGGATGCTACATCCCAGCCACAGGGAACGGTTGCCCTGTGGGGCCTGCTGAGCCTAGTGGTTCTGTGCGGCTTCGGATCTTTTGTTGTGACTCAGCAGATCAAGGCGTCAGCTCGACTATCTAAGCGTAAAAAGCCTCGCCCTCGCCCTGTGCCTAAACCTGCTGCCTCTGTGCCGCCCCTTCACCCCAAACGGCTTGCGCCCTACTCCCCAAAGCGCGATGGCGTCGTTGTACCGGGAGCTAGAAGTGTTGAATCTGCCGAGTCATTTGCTGGGGAAGTCTCAGGAACCGCGCCTCGCTCTGTAGAGCCTCTGCCTAAGGTGCGAGCAAGCCTAGGCCGCTCTTTGCCCAGAGTTCCCGCCGCTGCTACAACGCCTGTCCGTAGCTCAGCGGTTGTGCCTGACGAGGCTGATTTGTCTTTAGACTGGCCAGAGGGCAGCGTAGCCCACGTCCTGGATGTGCGGCAGCGGCGATCGCTGTCATCCTTCATGTAGGCCGCACCGGTACCGCACCGATGCCACACGGATTTAGGGGCTTTGAGTCAGCTTCCCGTCATCTACCATCCCGACTACGTGGCTCCCCTGCCTGCCGGACATCGCTTTCCGATGCCGAAATTTCGGCTGCTGCGCGATCGGCTGCTGCGCGACGGCGTCATTACCGCAGACCAAATCTACCAGCCCGGTGAGCCACCCCAGGCCTGGCTTGAGCTAGTGCACCACCCGGCCTACGTCAACGCCTACCGCCAGGGCACGCTAAAGGCAAAGGCCCAGCGCCGCATTGGTCTGCCCTGGAGCCCTGCCCTGGTGAAGCGCACCTGCACGGCGGTGGGAGGCACGATTTTGACGGCTAAGCTGGCTCTGGAGCGGGGACTGGCCTGTAACACCGCCGGGGGCACCCATCACGCCTTTCCTGACTACGGATCGGGCTTTTGCATTTTCAACGATTTGGCGATCGCCACCCGCGTTCTGCAAAAACAGGGGCGCGTTCATCGAGTGCTAATTCTCGATTTAGACGTCCACCAGGGCGACGGCACCGCCTGGATCTTCCGTGAGGATCCTAACGTGTTCACGTTCTCCATGCACTGCCACGACAATTTTCCCGCTCGCAAGCAGGTCAGCGACCTAGACGTACCTCTGGCTCTGGGTATGGAGGATGACGCTTACCTGACTTGTCTAGCCCGCTACCTGCCCAACGTGCTAGCCCAGGCGCGTCCCGATCTGGTGCTGTACGATGCCGGAGCCGACCCCCACCGCGACGATGTATTGGGCAAGCTGGCGCTGACAAACACAGGAATCTACGAGCGCGATCGCTTTGTGCTCGACTGCTGCACTCGGGGGGGCTACCCGGTAGCCTGCGTTATTGGCGGCGGCTACGGCAAATCGATGAACGACCTGATATTCCGCCATTCGCTGCTGCACCGGGCTGCTGCTGAGGTATTTCAGCAGCGGCGGCTGTAGCGATCGCCTCTTAGCACTGAGCAACGCTAATGATAGTGTCGTCATCACAGGCTCTAAGCGATTTCTTGATACAGAGCATAAACTGCCGCTGTTGCTGGAGCCGTTATCGCCGCCTAGGCTGTTTTTAGCACGTAGCGAAAGTTTCGCTATGTCGATCGATAGTATCAGGACGGGGCTGTCAGTAATCGCAGACAGCACGGGTTAAGCTAACTTGTGAGAATTGATTGACCACCTATGGATTGGGTAATCGCCACCTTTTATAAGTTTGTGTCTCTTAGTGAGCCAGGGGTACTGCGAGCCGAACTGCTAGAGAAATGCCGCAGTTGGGAACTGCGGGGTACTATTCTGCTGGCTGCCGAAGGACTAAACGCCACCGTAGCCGGATCCGGCCAGGGTGTTGATCAGCTCTTGCAATGGCTTCACCAGTATCCTGAAATTGGCTCGTTCACTCACCAAGAAGCTGCCGCTACCGCCCCCCCCTTTGAGGGCATGAAGGTGAAGCTCAAGCGAGAAATCGTCACTCTGGGGCGACCCGAAGTCAACCCCGCAGTCCAGGCTGTTGGCACCTACGTTGATCCTCAAGACTGGAACCAATTTATCACCGATCCTGAGGTTGTCCTGATCGATACCCGTAACGACTTTGAGGTTGAAATGGGCACCTTCGAGGGCGCAACAAATCCTCAAACCCGCTCCTTCAGAAACCTACCCGATTACGTAGCCGTCAACCTCAACCCGAGCCAGCGCAAAAAAGTAGCGATGTTTTGTACAGGCGGCATTCGCTGCGAGAAAGCGACTGCCTATCTGCTGGAGCAGGGCTTTGAGCAGGTCTATCACCTCAGAGGCGGCATTCTTAGCTACCTCAAAACCGTGCCTGAAGATGCCAGCCTGTGGCACGGCGACTGCTTTGTGTTTGACGATCGCGTGGCCGTTGACCATCACCTGCAGGCTAGCGACTATGTTCTTTGCCTCGGCTGCGGTCACCCTGTTAGTTCTGCAGAACAAGCCTCTCCCCACTATGAGGTGGGCATCAGCTGTCCCCACTGCTGCTCCACTCTCACTGCTGAAAAACGGGCTCGCCTTGCCGCTCGTCAGCGTAACCGTTAGCGCCTTTCCCAGCCGCCCCAGTAGACATCTTTACCCAAACCCATAGGTATCTCCTAGCCCATGCCGCCCTCTAACCCATCCCTGCAAGCGCTCACCCATGAGCCGACTGGTGGCACCGCCGACTGGTGCCTGGTGGCGCTCCACGGCTGGGGTGCCAATGCCGCCGATCTAATGGGTCTAGCGCCCTACCTAAGTTTGCAGAACTTCTCAATGATCTTTCCCCATGCGCCCTGGCCTCATCCTCAGGTGCCCGAGGGTCGCATGTGGTACAGCTTCCCGACTGGGTATGACTTTCGCCGTTCCCACAATTTTACGACCCAGGCCGACCTGCAAACAAGCCAAGAGCGGCTCAAGAGCTGGCTAATAGACTTGCCAAAAGCAACTCGCATTCCCCTAGAGCGAACCATTTTGGCAGGTTTCTCTCAGGGGGGTGCTATGACGCTAGATCTGGGGCCACAGCTCCCCCTGGCCGGACAGATCATTCTCAGCGGCTACTTGCACAGCGCGGCTCAGGCTCCGGTCAGCCCCCGCTCGGTAATGATGGTTCACGGCACCTTTGACTCGGTGGTGCCAATCGCACTGGCCCGTCAGGCTCACTCCGCTTTGAAAGCTCTAGGGCAGCCGGTAGACTGGCACGAAATTGCCGCAGGCCATGAAATCCCGCCGCAGATCATGGAGCTAATTCGCGGATTCTGCGAAGATTTGAGGCAGAGCGCCGGGAATATCTCGACCCGTCCTTTAGGATAGGAATGGTGGACTGACCTCAGCCTGCGATGGTCAAGGACCAGCCCCTAGGGGCGATCGCGCAGCAGTAGGGCAGAGGTCGCTAAGGGGGAAAAGACTATGCAGAGCCTACACGTTTCACAGCAGGCCGTCTCAGATATGACACCGGATACGGTGGCTGAGCTGGCCCGACGCCTTGAGGTCGATGCCTACGACAATGCCTTTGCCGGGCTGCAAGACTGGCACCTGCTTCGGGCGCTGGCCTTTCAGCGCCCTGAGCTGGTCGAGTCCTACGTCTACCTGCTCGATCTCGAACCCTACGACGAGTCGTAGTCTGTTTGCCATCAGGTCTTATTCACAACTCTCAGCCGACAGGGGCAGAATTTGATTGCCCCTGTTAGATGACCCTCGAAGCAAAGTTGTTAGATCCGGGTCCGGCATGACTAGTTCTACAGTCGTGGAAGCTCCTCGACGGGTGCTGGTGGGAATTAGCGGTGGCATCGCGGCCTATAAGGTGTGCGCTGTGGTTTCATCGCTGGCCAAGCAGGGTCAAGCAGTGCGCGCTGTGCTGACTCAGCAAGGGCAGGCGTTTGTGACGCCGCTGACCGTCGCTACGCTGTCGCGCCACCCCGCTTGCACCGACGAAGATTTTTGGCAGGCTACCCACGGTCGTCCCCTGCACATTGAGCTGGGCGAATGGGCTGAGCTACTTATCATTGCGCCCCTCAGCGCCAATACTCTGGGCAAGCTGGCCCATGGCCTAGCAGATAACCTGCTGACCAACGCGGTGCTGGCCTCGACCTGCCCGGTGCTGCTGGCTCCAGCGATGAACACCGACATGTGGCAACAGCAGGCCGTGCAGCGCAGCTGGCACCAGCTATTACAAGATGAGCGTTACCACGCTATTGCTCCAGGCAGAGGCGTACTGGCCTGCGATCGCATTGGCACCGGGCGCATGGCCGAACCCGATGATATCCTCATTTACACTCACTCGCTGCTGCACACCGGGGGAAAGCGCGATCTAGCCGGAAAGCAGCTGCTAATCAGCACCGGCAGCACGCGGGAATATCTGGATTCTGTTCGCTTTATCGGCAACCCCGCCAGCGGCAGAATGGGGGTCGCTCTGGCCCAGGCGGCCAGCCATCGAGGGGCTGCCGTCACCCTGGTTCACGGCCCCATGGATGACTCTCTCAAAGCTCGCCTTGGCGGTATCCAAGCCATCGGTGTAACCACCGCCAGTGAGATGCACCGAGAAATGACAACTCATTTGCCCCAGGCCGACTGGGTGGTGATGGCGGCGGCGGTAGCCGATGTGAAACCTGCCGCTTACTCATCCACCAAGCTAGCCAAAGCCGATCTACCCGAGTCTCTGCCGCTAGCTCAGGTGCCCGACATTGTGGCCGACTTGGCCAAGCGACGCCAGCCCCATCAGCGGCTGATCGGCTTTGCGGCCCAGACCGGTGATATTGTTTCTCCCGCCCTTGATAAGCTGCATCGCAAGGGACTAGATGCTATTGTGGCCAACCCAGTTGACGTAGCGGGCAGCGGGTTCGGGAGCGATCGCAACCAGGCGGTTTTACTCACCCGCAAGGGAGACAAAATTATCATTCCTTCCTGCACTAAGCTGGCTCTGGCGCACCAGCTTTTTGACAACTTAGTGAGAATAGGTTTCTAGGGTGTTGTTATGGCCAGCACAGTCCCTAGTCAGGCATTCTTTCTAGAGTCGTTACACGGCTGCTGCTGGCGTGGGGCATAATCTGGGCATAACCCTGCCCACATTTCCTCCGGCCTACATCTATGAAGCAAGCCAGCCCCGGCTCGGGAGAAACTCTCGAACGGTTGAAACTGTTGATTTACCTAGTGCCTATTTTTGGGGTAGTGCCAGCACTCTACAGTCTTTGGCAGAAACAGAGCAGTCGTCAGGAGCTAGCGGTCAGCCGCCTAGTGGTGACCCTGGCGTTGAGCTGGGTTGTCACCTACGGTTTGCTCAGCGCGGGTAGTCAGCTTTCTCCAGGGCTGTCACTGCGTCTGCTGATCACCAATACTCTCGTGACTACGGGCTACACGCTGACAAATTTAGTGCTGATGGTGCGTCTGCTCCAGGGAAAGTCTGTTAAGCTGCCTGGTTTTAGCCAGTTGAGCAAGCGGCTGCCCTAGGTTAGTCCGTACGCGCCTAAGAAAGTAACGTAAATTATTCAGGCTGGTTTATATTACCTGGGCCGGTAGCTTAAATTGCTGTTACCATGCAGCTAAAATTTCGCAGGTTCTGCATTAATCGAGCCTGTACTCTCTTTAGCGATCGTTTTTACTGCCCCTCGAGGTTCCTGGTGTCTCAACGTAATCCTCAGCATTCAAAAGCTCATTCACCCCAGGGGCATACTCAAAAAATGCCGATTCAAAAGCAGCGCCGCATTCCACGCGTGCTAGGTATAGGCATCGCCTTGGCAGGGGTAGCTGCGGTATCTGGCGTAGCGGGGGCATTCCTGGCGGTTTCGCTGTCGGCGGCACCGCTTATGCAGCAGCAGCTTAGTTCTCAAGAAGCCGGCGCGTTTAGCCAAGAGACTCCCATCTCATCGAGCGGTAACCTGCGGCTGCCGCGGCTGACTCGTCCGGTCAATATCTTGGTTCTAGGTGTCAAGGTGCTGACTACAGACGTCAGTGAGGTGCCGCCAGAGCTGCAGGGCGTGGGCTACCACGCGCTAGTTAACTCCTTTGACGGCCTGTCTGACTCTATGCTGCTGCTGCGCTTTAACCCCCAGACCGAGCAGTTAGTTGTGCTTTCGCTGCCCCGCGATACTCGTACCTACGTGCGCGGTCGGCTGACAAAGCTCAATGAGGCCAACCGAGATGGTGGCCCAGCCCTGGCGGCAGAGTCGGTTAGTGATCTGCTGGGTGGAGTGGCAGTTGATCGCTACGTGCGCATCAACGTCCAGGGGGTCGAGAAGCTGATCGACGCCCTGGGTGGGGTTACCGTCAACGTGCCCCAGGACATGAAATATCAGGATGACAGCCAGCACCTCTATATAAACCTCAAAGCAGGTGAACAAAAACTCAACGGCGATCAGGCCCTACAGTTTTTGCGCTTTCGCTACGACTCCCAGGGGGACATCGGCCGTATTCAGCGCCAGCAAATGTTTATGCGCTCTTTAGCCGAGCAAACGCTTAACCCAGCCACGATTACGCGGCTGCCTAAAATTCTCTCGGTGATTCAGGCCAACGTTGACACCAATTTGTCTGTGGAGGAGTTGCTAGCGCTGGTGGGTTACGGGGCGCAAACTAATCGTTCTAATGTGCAAATGCTAATGCTGCCCGGTACCTTTAGCCGTCCTCAAGACTTTGCGGCCAGCTATTGGTTACCTGAGTACAACGACATTGACGGCATGGTGGACCAGTATTTTGGCTTTGGTACCCAGGCGGTGACGACCACTGGTGACCCGAGCCGGGTAAGGGTAGCTATTCAAGACAGTACTGACAACCCAGTGGCGGTGGAGGCCCTTACCAAGGCTCTGCGCGACAGCGGCTACTCTAACGTATTTATCGACAAGTCTTTGAACGAATTGCTGCCCATTAGCCGCATTGTGGCTCAGCGAGGCGACGGAGCCACGGCTGAGATGGTGCATCGGTTCTTGGGCATTGGCGAAGTTCGAGTTGAAAGCACGGGTGCCCTTGGCTCCGATATCACCATTCAGCTGGGTCAAGACTGGAACCAGGGGCTGGGCGAGTCGCTGTAGGCTGTTCTGGGCCTAAGAACGGTTAGACCTGAGAACGGTTGGGTTTGAGAACGTGACCGAGCGGCGTAGACTGGCTGGGTAGCGATCGCATCGGATAAACACCATGGCTCAGTGGGTTTGGGGCGCAGTGGCCCTCGCCGGAATCAGTACTGTCATCACTACACCGGCTAGCGCCCAGGCACCGCTTCAGGTGGTGTATCCACCCGATGAGCACCAAACTACGGCGGCGCAGATCTTTTTCATCGGTACCGGCGCGCCCGATCAGCCAGTGTTGCTAAACGGCGAGCCGATTGATGGGCGTAGTGAGGCTGGTCACTTTGCCCCGTCGCGCCCTCTCAGTGTTGGTCCCAATGTCTTTACCCTCAGTCAGGGCGACCAAACGCTATCGATTACGGTGACGCGAGTTGCTGCCGGGCCAGCTCTACCAGAAACCCTAGGTTTTGCTGAAGGATCGGTGGTCCCAGGGGTAGATATAGCTCGTCAACCCGGAGATTGGCTGTGCCTGGGAGCTGTCGCCCCAGCCAACGTCACCGTGACGGCGTCCCTGGCGGGGCAAACCTATAGCCTGCTGCCCCAGGGCGATCGCGCCGATTTACCTTCTAATTCGGCGGTGCTTACCGATCAGGCCCAGCCAATCTCTACCGCTGGCCCTAGCCGCTACGAAAGCTGCTTTATCGCTACCGAACCAGGCGAGCTAGGCCAGCCCATCTACGGTCTCACCCAGGACGGAGTTACGGTAACGGCGATAGCCCCTGGCTCTGCGAGCGTTCTAAACCCTAGCGACATCGAGGTGGTAGAGGTCACCGCTGCCGCTGGCGTAGCCCGCACCGGCCCCAGCACCGACTACTCCCGTCTTACCCCCCTGCCTCAGGGCACCCGCGCCAGGGTCACGGGCCGCGAGGGCGACTGGCTCCGCCTCGACTACGGTGGCTGGATTCGAGCCAGTGAAACGCAGATGCTAGCAGGAGGGTCGCTGCCGCGATCGCTGATTCGCGGCGTTTCCTCCCGCCAGGTTTCCGGCTGGACAGAAGTCTACTTTCCCCTCCAGGTACCCGTGCCTATTAGTGTTCAGCAGGATACTGACACCTTCACCCTCACCCTGCACAACACTGTGCCCCAGACCGATACCATCTACGTTACTGAGGATGGGCTCATCGAGCGGCTAGACTGGTCCCCCATGCTGCCCAACCAGGTGCAGTACCGCATCAACCTCACAACCGATCAACAGTGGGGCTACAAGCTGCGATACGAGGGCACAACCTTAGTACTGTCCCTACGACAGCCCCCGGCAGTCTCGAATTCTCGTCCCCTAGCAGGCACCACTATTCTGGTCGATCCTGGCCACGGCGGCGACGAACCGGGCTCACGTGGTCCCGACGGCACGCCTGAAAAAGAGGTGAACCTGGCCGTCTCCCGACTCTTGCAAACCGCCCTAGAAGCGCGCGGCGCAACCGTCATCATGACCCGCACCGACGACAGCACCGTCAGTGTCAACGATCGCCCCGCCCAGATCAACCAGACCGAACCCACCCTAGCTCTCAGCATCCACTACAACGCTCTACCCGATGCCGGTGATGCCGAAAATACCGCTGGCATAGGAGCCTTCTGGTTCAACACCCAATCCCACAGCCTGGCCCAGTTCCTCCACAACTACCTGGTTAGCGAGCTCGATCGCCCCTCCTACGGCGTGTTCTGGAATAACCTTGCCCTCACCCGTCCCCACGTTGCCCCTTCCGTGCTGCTAGAGCTAGGCTTTATGATCAATCCCACTGAGTTTGAGTGGGTGACCAACCCCCAAGCACAAGCCGAGCTAGCTGAAACCCTGGCGGAAGGCGTGGAGCTGTGGGTACAGCAAGGAGTGGGCGAGTAGCTGAGTGGGCGAGATGAGGGGATGAGGGGTAAGAGCACGAGAGAGGTGAGTGGATCAAAGAGGAAAAGAGTTGTGAACCGGAGTGTATGGAGGGTTCAGACCGCAGAGTTGATTGTTGCCCATAGGTCGATTGACAGAACAGAGGACCGATGATCAGCCCCTCCTTTCCGCGAGGTGAAGGACGGCGGAACGTCCTTCTCGATAGGGGTCTGGGGCCAGCGAACTGGCCCCAGTGGCAGAGCTGGCTTCACCGACGGTTGTGCGCCGCTACCTCATTCGAGGGCAGGCAGTGTCCACCCTACGCACGCTGATATCGGGAAGACACCCTGCAAGGGCAAACGGCCGTTTGCCCCTACCAATCGCTTCTCTTACACCAAGGAAAACCCAGGGCGATGGTCAAAGACCGGCCTTGAGGGCCAACGCCACACCTCCTAAAATAAAAGTTTGTTGAAAGTGCAGGAAACCCCATGACCGTTCGCGTTCGCCTTGCCCCCAGCCCTACCGGGAGTCTGCACATTGGCACCGCCCGCACAGGCGTTTTTAACTGGCTGTTTGCCCGCCACGAAGGGGGCCAGTTCATCCTTCGTATTGAAGACACCGACGAAGAGCGCTCCAAGCCCGAGTTCACCGACAACATCCTCACCGGCCTCAAGTGGCTTGGCCTGAACTGGGACGAAGGGCCAGCCTTTCAGTCGCAGCGCCTCGATCTGTACTGCCAGGCCATTCAGACCCTGCTTGATAAAGGGCTGGCCTATCGTGCCTACGACACCCCAGCAGAACTCGACGCCATGCGCGAGACTCAAAAAGCCAAGGGACAGGCCCCCCGCTACGACAACCGCCATCGCGACCTCACCTCCGACCAGCAGGCTAGCTTTGAGGCAGAAGGCCGCCCGGCGGTAATTCGCTTCAAAATCGACGATAGCCGCACTATCACCTGGAACGATATGGTACGCGACCCCGTAACCTGGCAGGCTAGCGACCTAGGGGGCGATATGGTCGTGGCGCGAGCATCCTCAAGCACCGCCATTGGTCAACCCCTCTACAACCTAGCCGTAGTGGTAGATGACATCGATATGGCCATTACCCACGTCATTCGCGGCGAAGACCACATCGCCAACACCGCCAAGCAAATCCTGCTGTACGAGGCCTTGGGGGCCACTGTACCTGCCTTTGCCCACACGCCGCTGATTTTGAACCAAACCGGCCAAAAGCTCTCAAAACGCGACGGCGTCACCTCCATCGCTGACTTTCAGAAGATGGGCTTTGTGGCTCCGGCCCTGGTTAACTATATGACTCTGCTAGGCTGGTCGGCCCCCGATGCCGCTGAGCAGTTCACCCTCGACGAAGCCGCCAAACAGTTCAGCTTCGATCGCGTCAACAAAGCCGGAGCCAAGTTCGACTGGGACAAGCTCGACTGGCTCAACAGCCAGTATCTCCATAGCTTAGAACCTGCTGCCTTGCTCAAACTGGCCCTGCCCTATCTTCAGGAAGCTGGCTATGCTACCGATGCCGCCGACCAGAGCTGGCTGCTGCCGCTGATGGCGCTGCTGGGCCCTAGCCTCACCCGGCTTACCGATGTTGTAGAACAAAGTCGCTTTTTCGTGACCGAAACCGTTGACTTCGACGACGATGCAAAGGCCCAGGTGCAGCTTGACAGTGTTCCTTCGGTGCTAGGGGCCGTTCTTGGCGGGCTGCAAGACCAGTCTGCCACCACCACCGATGCCCTAAAAACCCTGATCAACGAGGTCACTAAAGAGCAGGGAGTGAAGAAGGGCCTGGTGATGAAATCGATGCGGGCGGCCCTGATGGGTGCTCTGCAAGGGCCTGATTTGATCGAGTCGTGGCTTATTTTGCGGCAGCGCGGGTTCGATGTAGCGCGCCTCAAGGCGGCGCAAGCACTGACTTGACTAGCTGCGGTTAGCGCCTGGCTGAGAGAGGACGATCGCGGCTGTACCTTTAAAGCGCGTCGTTGCCGTTAATTTCAGCCAGGGTTTGCCCGAGGCTCACAGCTTACGTTACATTAAGTAAAGATTTACTCATACTTTCTTTTTGAATTGTGGTTCCGCTCTGCTGAGTCAGGTAACAGCTTGTTCCAGGCATGATGAGTATAGGGACATAAGACCAAGGGACAATATCCGTTAACTCCAACCTTTGTTAACACTGTGCACGTTAGTCAATAGAGGCCATAGGTATGAAATTTTCGTGGCGAGTAGCCTTACTGTGGACCCTACCGCTGTTGGTAATAGGGTTCTTCTTGTGGCAGGGAGCCTTCTCATCGGCCCCTGCTGACATGGGTATGAATGCGGCCAATACCCGCCTCACCTATGGTCGCTTTCTCGACTATCTAGATGCTGGCCGGGTGACGGCAGTTGATCTCTACGACGGCGGCAGAACCGCTATTGTGGAAGCCGTAGATCCTGATCTCGACAACAGAGTCATGCGCTGGCGGGTAGACCTGCCGGGTAACTCTCCCGACCTAGTTAGCCGTCTGCGCACTTCCAATATCAACCTTGACTCTCACCCACCGCGCAATGACGGGGCTTTGGTAGGTGCCTTGGGCAATCTTCTGTTTCCGCTGCTGCTGATTGGAGGCTTGTTCTTTTTGTTCAGACGCTCTAGCGGCGGCATGGGTGGCCCAGGTCAGGCCATGAACTTCGGCAAGTCTAAGGCCCGCTTCATGATGGAGGCCAAGACAGGCGTCATGTTCGACGATGTGGCCGGCATTGACGAAGCCAAAGAAGAACTTGAGGAAGTCGTCACCTTTTTGAAAAAGCCCGAGCGCTTCACCGCGATTGGGGCTCGAATTCCTAAGGGTGTGCTTCTCGTTGGACCTCCCGGAACAGGTAAGACGCTGCTGGCCAAAGCGATCGCAGGCGAAGCAGGCGTACCTTTCTTCAGCATTTCGGGTTCTGAGTTTGTCGAAATGTTTGTGGGTGTGGGCGCGTCTCGCGTGCGCGACCTGTTCAAAAAAGCCAAGGAGAACGCTCCCTGCATCATCTTTATCGATGAAATTGACGCCGTTGGTCGTCAGCGCGGGGCGGGCATTGGCGGTGGTAATGACGAGCGTGAGCAAACCCTCAACCAGCTCCTGACCGAGATGGATGGGTTTGAGGGCAACAGCGGTATCATCATCATCGCGGCGACTAACCGAGCGGACGTGCTCGACTCTGCCCTGCTGCGTCCCGGTCGGTTTGACCGTCAGGTTATGGTTGACCCACCCGATGTTAAGGGCCGAGTTGAAATTCTCGAAGTCCACGCCCGCAACAAGAAGCTGGCTGAGTCTATTTCTCTAGAGGCGATCGCCCGCCGCACCCCCGGCTTTACCGGTGCAGACCTGGCTAACTTGCTGAATGAGGCTGCCATTCTCACCGCTCGCCGCCGCAAAGACGCCATGACCATGTCTGAGGTTGACGATGCCGTCGATCGCGTCATTGCCGGTATGGAAGGCACTCCCCTGGTTGATAGCAAGAGCAAGCGGTTGATTGCTTACCACGAGATTGGTCACGCCATCATCGGTACCCTGGTCAAAGATCACGACCCGGTGCAGAAGGTGACGCTGATCCCCCGTGGTCAGGCCCAGGGCTTGACCTGGTTTACCCCCAGCGAAGAGCAAATGCTCATCTCTCGCGCTCAAATTCTAGCCAGAATTACGGGTGCTCTAGGCGGACGCGCTGCCGAAGACGTTATCTTTGGCGATGCGGAGGTGACGACCGGGGCTGGCAACGACCTCCAGCAGGTCAGCAACATGGCTCGGCAGATGGTGACTCGGTTCGGCATGTCTGATTTAGGTCCCCTCTCCCTAGAAAGCTCTCAGGGCGAGGTGTTTCTTGGCCGCGACTGGCTTTCCCGCTCAGAGTATTCTGAAGAGGTGTCGTCGCGCATTGATGGTCAGGTCCGCACCATTGTTGATCAATGCTATTCAGATGCCAAAAGCATTATGCAAGACAACCGTGCCCTAATCGACCGCCTAGTCGATCTGCTAGTCGAGCGAGAAACGATTGATGGCGACGAATTCCGTCAGATTGTTTCTGAGTATGCGGTAGTGCCCGATAAGCAGCAGTTTGTGCCTCAGCTCTAGGGTTTAGCTATCAGTTTATGCAAAAGGCCCGTCCTCTGAGACGGGCTTTATTGTTAGCGAAGTTTCCTATGCCGCGCCCTGTTCTCTACGTCGCTATCACAAACCACGGCTTTGGGCACGCCACTCGAGCGGCTTCTGTCGCCGCCGTAGTCAAAGCGCTGCGGCCTGAGGTTGATCTAGTATTGGCGACAACGGCTCCCCAGTGGCTGCTGGACGATTACCTGCCGGTAGAGTACGAATACCACCCGGTGGCCCTAGACGTAGGCGTGCTGCAAGCCGACAGCCTCAGTATGGACCTGCCCGCTACCCTGGCTCAGCTTAAGACTATTCAGGCTCATCAGCGCCAGACCGTTGCCGCTGAGGCCAGCTACCTAAAGCAGCGCGGAGTAAATTTAGTGCTGGCTGATATTCCGCCGCTGGCGACGGCGATCGCCCACGCCGCCGATATTCCCTGCTGGATGATGAGCAACTTTGGCTGGGACTTTATTTATAGAGGCTTTGGGGAAGCCTTTGTAGAAGTCGTCGCCTGGATTGAAACGTGTTTTAGCCAGTGCGATCGCCTCTTTCGGCTGCCCTTCCACGAGCCAATGACCGCCTTCCCAAGGGTCGAAGATGTCGGTCTGACCGGCGGTACACCTCGCTACGATCCAGACGAGTTGAGCAACCGGCTGAGCCTTCAGGCTCCCTTAGCGCGCACTGTTCTACTCACCTTTGGGGGGCTGGGGCTACAGGCTATTCCTTATCATCAGCTTGCTCAGTGGTCAGACTGGCAGTTTCTGACCTTTGACTACAGCGCGCCGACGTTACCCAATTTACTCAAGGTGCCTCGCTCGGGGGTTCGCCCGGTTGACGTTATGCCTCTGTGCAGCCGGATAGTCTCAAAACCAGGATTTAGCACGTTTTCCGAAGCATGTCGCCTAGATCTACCCATCATCACCATTACCCGCAGTGACTTTGCTGAAGGGGCTTTGCTAGTGAACGGTGTACAAGACCACAGCTGGCATCGAATTTTAACCCCGAACGAATTTTTCCAGGACAAGTGGGAATTTTTGCTCCAGCCGCTCTATCCACCGCGCACTACAGAGGCGATCGCTAAGCATGGTAACGAGGACATTGCCAACGCTATCGTCGACTACTTGACCGCCCTCTAGGTACCACCCCCAGCACGCTGGTAAAGAAAGGCCGTGCTCCTAGCATCTCAAAAACTTAGCTAGGGTAGCTGAGGGGCCTGCTAAATTTGTGGCTAAATCGATGACCCTAGCGGCCTTGGCCATAGCTATGATCAAAAACGGAATGCTCAAGGACGTAGAACTGTGATTTATCGCTCTGCTGTGGTACTGACTACTGGGCTAATGACCTTTGGCTTGGCGGCGGCTCAGGCTGCCGATCTATCGTTTGCTACCCCAGAGGGGCTGTTTCGCCTCGGTGAGGCTGAGGAGCGTCAGCCTCTAGTAGTGAGCACCGATCGCGCCGTTAGCGCTATGGACTGGTCTAGCGACGGGCGCAGGCTAGCGGTGGTTCAGAACTATGGCGAGGTCTATCGTCTTGATTCAGACGCAGATACGCCAGAGCTGGTATTTACAAGCACCTGCCAAAGTTCTCCTACTCTAGACTTGGTCTGGCAGAATGATGGCGACTTAGTTATTCTTCAGCGCTGCCCTTCCTCCAGCGCCGAGGCAATGGACTCGGTAGAGCTGTTCTTGAGTACTCCGGCTGGAGCGCTGACCCCCCTCAATATCTTGCCCGGCAGCCTGGAGTCTGATGCTTACCTTGCCCCAGACGGCAGCCAGGTGGCCTATGTTACCGGCCAGCATATCTTTGTCGCTGCCCTAGACGGCAGCCGTCCGCAGCGTTTGACCCAAACCCCTGGTACCTATGGCGCTGCCGGTAGCCCCCTAGCCTGGTCTCCTGACGGAACTCGTCTAGCCTTTTATGAAGGCAGCTATCCGTTTCAGACCCTCAATGTAGTAGGCGTTGACGGCGGCGATCGCCGCGTCCTCACC
>JBARUP010000145.1:0-6944 GCA_049645805.1 Nodosilinea sp. | reverse complement strand
CTCATGAAAGACAACCTCTCTCGCCTGGCGGAGGTGGTGCGGCGAGAGGTGCAGGAGGCTGTCGATCGCAGCGACCGCCGCACCGCCGCTGCTGAGCTAGAGCGCACTAAAGAACTGCTACAGCTCGCTATCGAAGGGTCCGGTATTGGCATCTGGGACTGGCAAGTACAAACTGGAACAGTGTGGACTAGCGATCGCTGTGCGGCGCTAATGGGCTACAGCCCCGGTGAGATCAGCCTAGACCGTATCGACACTTGGCTACAGTTTGTCCATCCCGACGACTGGAGCCTTAGGGAGGTAGCCCTACAGCGCCACTTTACAGGCCAAAGCTCCAGCTACGGCTGTGAGTTTCGTCTGCACCATCGCCTGGGCCACTGGGTGTGGGTGTTTGATCGGGGGCAAGTTGTCGAGTGGAATGCTGCCCAACGTCCCCTACGCATGAGCGGCACCTGTGTCGATATCACCGAGCGCCATCTAGCCGAGGCTAGGCATCGCGGGGTGGCCGACCAGATGATGTTCAACAGCCTCCACGACGCTCTGACTCAGCTGCCCAACCGCAACTTCCTTATGCAGCGGCTTGAACTAGCTATTCAGCGCTGCCGTCGAAACAGCCAGCTACAGTTTGCGGTCCTCTTTCTCGATCTAGATCACTTCAAGGTCGTCAACGACAGCCTGGGCCACCTAGCGGGAGATGAGGTGCTGTTGACTGTGGCCCAAAAGCTGCGATCGCTGATTCGCGCCAGCGACTTAGCGGCTCGCTTAGGGGGAGACGAATTTGTACTGCTGCTCGAAGACATCGACAGCCTCCAAGAACCGGTGCGCATTGCCGAGCGCCTGCTGCAGGAGATGCAGGTTCCCCTAGCGATTGGCGGGCGCAACGTGTTTCTCAGCGCTAGCGTCGGCATTGTGATGGGCTGCGACTACCGAAACCCCTCCGAGCCGCTGAGAGATGCCGACATCGCCATGTACCGCGCCAAGGCCCAGGGCCGGAGCTGCTACGTCGTCTTCAATGAGGCGATGCATCTGCAAGCCCTTCAGCGCCTCCAGCTTGAGCAGGAGCTGCGCCACGCTATCGACCAAGGGGAGCTGATAGTCTACTACCAGCCTATTCTGCGGCTCAAAACCCGAGCGGTTTACGGATTTGAGGCGCTGGTGCGATGGCAGCACCCCGAGCACGGCTTCGTTGCCCCCGATAGCTTTATCCCCATTGCCGAAGAGACTGGACTAATTGTGCCTCTCGATCGCTGGGTGCTAACTCAGGCCACGCAGCAGCTGGCCCGCTGGCACCGGCAGTATCCCCACCGGGCAGACCTAACGATGAGCGTGAATTGCTCGGTCAAAGACCTGCTGCGCAGCGATTTGCTTGGCTATTTGACCGACGTGTTGGCCCAGACCGGACTGCAAGGTCATCATCTCAATCTGGAGATTACTGAGGGCACGCTAATTGAAGATATTCACTCTATGGCCAAGCTGCTGAAGCGTCTCAAGTCTAAGGGCTTTACCGTTACCATCGACGACTTTGGTACCGGCTATTCGTCGCTTAGCTACCTGCACCGGCTGCCCGTTGACGCGCTCAAAATCGATCGATCCTTTGTAATGGCGATGGAGGCCAGCCGCCGGAATTCTGACATTGTGGAGACTATTATTACCCTCAGCAATCGGCTAGGGCTGGCCGCGATCGCTGAGGGGGTTGAAACTCAAGCTCAGCTTGAACACCTTCAGCAGCTGGGCTGTGAACTGGCCCAGGGCTACTGGTTTGCCAAACCCCTGCCCGCCGCCGCTGCCGAAAGCCTGCTGTCGCTTACGCCTGCTGCCGCCTCTTTTCGCTAGCTCTGACGCGCCCTAGCATCTTGCTCTACCTTTGTTTAGCCTATTCTGGGAAAAAGAAGTCAGTTGGTTCTTCGTCTTCGGCGGCAATATAGCTGCGGTAGTATTCTTCTAGCTCTGCTGCACCGATAGATCGCTCCGATGGATTTTCAAAGAAGGTCTTCACCTTAAGATAGCGGCGCAGCCCTTCAGCCCCTGCGTCATGCTGAGTTGCGGCCTTGAAATCATCGGGAAAGGTATCACTAATTTGCAACCACGCCTCTTCTAAAATGTCTTCTACATCTTCGTTGGGGGCGTCTTCAATCAGCGCTTCTAACCCATCGAGGATGTCAATCAGCTTGAGAATTTCTGGAATTTTCTCCGAATTAGACATTGAGCCGTGCATGAATAGCGCTAAACAACCACGAATGCTTAGGAAAATCTTAGTGGAGTATGGTCTCTGTCGATCAACTACCCGGCTCTAGATTCCTCAGGGCGACTCCAGGTTGCTGCCCCTGTTTCCGGCTGCATTCCAGCTGCCAAGAAAGCCATAGGCTGCGAAGTGGTGGCCTGAATATCTGCTGCGTGGCCGCTGCAGAGTAAGGCGCTAGGTTATCCAGCCTGCGCGGTTAGCGTCATTCTCAGTGGTGCTCCCGGACAACAGCGGTTTAAAGCAACTTGAGTCGGTTATGAGCGTTCTTGCTCCCGTTTTTATTGTCTTGCTAAAGGCATCACAAACCCCCAGCGAGTCAAACCCTACGGTGCTGTAAGGATGCCCGGTGGCGCTTGCTCGGCGCGCCATTCGCGGAGGCGCAGCTGCGCCTCCGCGTAGGCTTCAGTTTGAGCGGGGACGGCTTCGGCGATCGCGATGGCGCGGCTGGGGTTAGCGGCAGCCTCAGTCTCGGCCAGCCGCAGCAGATCCCAGCTCCAGCGGGTTAGAGCCTGGTTAGCCTCAGCCTTTTTGGGGCTGGTGTCAGGCACCTGACGGGCCAGCCGGACGGCCTCGACTAGGGCACTGACTGTGCCTCGCTGGGCGCTTTGGTAGGCGGCCTGAAGCTGCTGCTGACCCTGAAGCTGACCACGCCAGGCGTCAATGCTGGTTTGGGCATCGCTTGAAAGCGCGCGGTTCGGGCCAATGCGCGAGGCTACCGCTACCGCTTCGCTAAAGCGGTCCTGAGCGGCGAGCTGGCGGGCCTGGGCCAGGAGGGGAGCATCTTCGGTGCGCTGGAGGCTGGTGCGCCACTGGCCGACGCTCTGCTGGGCCTCGTCAGAGAGGGCGCGACCGGGGCCAATCTGGCGGGCAGTGGCGATCGCGCTGGCTAGGTCTCCTGACTGGGCCTGCTGCTGGGCCAGGCTCAAAATAGGACGGTCCTGGCTGGTCTCAATCTGACTGCGCCAGCGGCCAATTTGAGCTTCGGCATCGTCCCAGGCGGCATTGCTGCGCGAAATTTCTCGGGCCTCAACAATCGCAGCCTGGAGGTCGGCTACGGTGCCGGGCTGCGCCACCTGCCGCGCCCACTCTAGCTGGGTGCGGCCCTCAACCTCGTCTTGCCAGCGCCCCATGAGCGCCTGGGCCTTACCGTAGAGGGGGCGATCGGCGCTGACGCTCTGAAGCCGCACAATGCCCCCCTCTAGCCCGGTGATGCCACCCTGCCACGACAGCTGGCTGGCATCGATAAGGGTGCGCATGTCGGCGACTTCAGCGGTCATATTTAGAGCAGCCGGAATTGCGGCTAGCATCTGATCGGCTGCCGCTGCGTCGCGTCGGTCGAGGGCCGCTTCAGCCATAGCCAGCAGATCGCGCCCAAACTCGCGAATAACCGACTGCGCCTCACTGTAAACCGGGCTCTGGCTGTCGATACTCTGGGCTAGGGTAAGCGCCTCTTTCATCCCCTTGAGGGTGCGCTGGCGGGCTAGTTCTTTAGCTTTGCCCAGCTTGTTGAGGTCTTCACGGGCCGCAGTAATCTCGGCGCTGAGCTCGTCGTACTTGACGGTTTCCCAGTAGGTGTTGCCCACGTCTAGCAGCTGAAGAGCCTTGGCAAAGGCATTTTGAAAAGCTAGCGCCTTGAGATCGGCAGTAGCAGACTGATAAATGGTTTCGGCCTCTTCCCAAATTTGGTTCCACTCGCTGACCCGCTGGTTTACTAGCCTAGACGTAGCGGTGCTGCTGGGAATGCGGCGGGCGATCGCTACCGCCTCAGTCAGGCCACCTGCCTGAAACGTAGTTTCGGCCAGATCGAGAATATTTTCAGACCACGCCTCAATGCGCAGATCGACCTCGCCCCGCAGCGGATGATCGGAGGGCAGCAGCTCCAGCAGCGCGATCGCGTCTAAATATCCTTCCACCGTGCCCTGCTCGGCATAGGCCTCGGCGCACTGCAACCGGGTCGTCGCTGACGCCGTGGGCCAAAAAATGGCGCGGCAGTTGGGCAGATTGGGAATGCGAAACAGGCTAACCGCCGACGCCACGCCTACTCCCATGACCGCTACCAGGATACCCACCGACCAGATCGGCCAGGCCTTGACCAGTCTCTGCGTCAGGGTTGGGCGGGGCGGGCTACTGGTGACCACCGAGCGATCGACGGCGGCCCTGACTGAACGAGCGACAGGACTATCGCCATCGGCGCGCTGGCGCAGATCGGCAAGGGGGTCGTAGCGCGGGGGTGGCACTAGGTTATGAGGAACTGGCTCGGTGGGCAGGTCCGAGGGCGTCGGTCGCTCAAAAATGTCTTGATCTGAAGCCATGCCCACTTCCCGAGAGGTGCGTTGTCTTCCTTAGCCCCGGTACTACAGAAACCCGCTGGAGCAAGTCAGACCTAGTATAGCCATGCCTAGGGTAAACGCAATAGGACCAGGATCCTGGCTAGGCCCCAGCACTATCCTAGTCACCCACCTGCTCTTTGTACTCATCGGCAGTAAGGGTATCGTCTAGCTCATCTAGGTCGCTGGCCCTAATCTTAATCAGCCAGCCGTCGCCGTAGGGGTCATCGCCAATCTGCTCTGGCGCTTCAATGAGGGCTTCGTTGCGCTCCAGCACCTCGCCTGAAACAGGAGCCTTGAGCTCTTCTACGGCCTTTACCGACTCTACGGTGCCAAACTTTTCGCCTTGCTCAAGGCTGTCACCGATCTCCGGCAGCTCTAGGAAAACAATGTCGCCCAGCTGATCGATAGCAAAGGCGGTAATACCTACAGTAACAGTCCCCTCATCCTCATCAGCGCGGGCGTACTCGTGGCTGTCAAGATACTTCAGCGTTTCTGGATATTCAAATGCCATGGCGTAACCTCACATCGCCCAGGAAGAAACAGGTTGTGGTGCGGTTGGACTTACCGCTGGTGCAATCCAGTGTCAGTGTGCCACGAGTCAGCGGTTTTGGTACAGAGGATGAAGACATTAGGGGAATGAGAGGATGAAACACAGCGCATTTTGCTCTCATCCCTTTGACGCTGCCCGATAAAACGGCCGCTTTACTACCGTCGCGGCTCGCGGCTCGCCGCGCACTTCGACCGCAAGGGCCTGCCCGACTTTGGCTAAGGGGGCATCGACATAGGCCAGGGCAATGGGAATGTTGAGATTAGGAGCGAGGGTGCCGCTGGTGACGGTGCCAACGCGATCGCCCTGGTGCAGCACTGAGTAGCCGTGGCGAGCGATGTGCCGCCCTGCCATGGCTAGACCGACTAGACGGCGGCTAACTCCCTCAGCTTTTTGCGCTTCTAGGCGCGAGCGGCCAACAAAATCCCCCTTCTCGTCCATGTGCACTAGCCAGCCTAGGCCCGCCTCTAGGGGGCTAGTCGTATCATCAATGTCCTGGCCGTAGAGGGCCATGGCGGCTTCTAGACGTAGGGTATCGCGAGCGCCCAGGCCACAGGGAGCTGCCCCCTGCTCCGTAAGCGCCCGCCACAAAGCTACGGCAGTATCGGAGTCAGTCATAATCTCAAAGCCGTCTTCGCCCGTATAACCGGTGCGAGCTATCCAGGCAGGCTGCTCCAGCAGAGTCGTGTCAAGGTGCGCAAAGCGACCCAGCATAGCTAGGTCATCGGGAGCATGAGGCTGTAGCAGGGCGGCGGCGGCAGGCCCCTGAAGCGAAATCAGGGCGCGATCGCGCGATTCATCGACTAGTTCAATACCGCTGCCTGACAAGTGATTGAGCAGCCAGGTCTTGTCTTTGTTGGTGGTGGCCGCGTTGACAATCAGGGCTACGGTTTCGGCGTCCGCCATCTGACTGCTGGCGGGAGGCGACTTTAAGTAGACGATTAGGTCGTCAACAATACCGCCCTCGGGATTGAGCAGCACTGTGTACTGAGCCTGGCCCTGGTTCAGCCGCTGTAGGTTAGAGGGCACCAGCCGCTGTAGGGCAGCAATGACCCCTGGTCCCCGCAGCTCAAACTTACCCATGTGAGAAATATCGAACAGCCCGGCGCGATCGCGCACCGCCTGGTGCTCCTGCCTGATGCCGCCGAACTGCACCGGCATCGACCACCCGGCGAACTCAGTCATACGCGCCTTTTGCTCAATACAGACCGAGTAAAGAGGCGTTTGCAGCGTCATGGGCGGAAATCCTAAAAGCCGTTTCAGAGCGTGCTGAAAATTTACTAAAACTATGCGCCAGTCGGCCTAGTCCTGTGAAAGCTGTTTCCCCTATAGAGTATTGCCTACGACTGCTTTAATGCTCTACAGCTCGTGTTTCCTCTAGAATCCGTGGCTAAATCACTTCATATCAGCCGTGATTTAGCTATCCTAGTCGCCTATCTCTCAATTCCACCGCTGCTGCTAAATCGACAGCACATTGATACTCAAATTCGACCGGTGCTGCTGTCACCTCTGTGTTCTATCTAGTTCTTGATAAACCCGCCCAAATCAGGTCGATACCGAGCGACGAACCCGCTTTGATCATCATATACCGCCACCTGACGCTCGGCCTGATGACTAGTAGTAATAATTTCCTCGATTAGCTGCTGAGCGCTAGGGTTGAGCTGGTTGGTAAAGGCAAAGGTGCCGTCGGCGGCGGGTGGGGTAATAGCCTGTCGCAGCGACTCGGCGTACTGGCTAGAGAGAATGACCTGAATCTGACTAGGCTCTTCGCGCACGGTGCAGGGGGTGGCAGAAGATTCGCACAGCCGAGCTAGGGTCGTCGCTAGAG
>JBARUP010000144.1:0-2409 GCA_049645805.1 Nodosilinea sp. | reverse complement strand
CCGGAGGGCCTGCATTCTGGCTAGGCGCAGGGGCCTTCTGGGTAGCTGAATTGCCCTGACTGACGACAGCCTGACTCTGAGGCTTAGACAGCGCCGCCAGCAGTTGACTGAGCCGCTGGCGAGTAGCAGCAGGTATCGACTGGCGAGATAGCCAATCCTGGGTTGCCCCATCTAGACTGGCGGGCTGGTTTTGCTGAGCTTTTAGGGTTAGGCCACCCCACACATACACCGCTGGTTCTGAAGCGGGCTGAGCCGCCGCCGCGCTGATACGGTTCCACATGCGGCCTCGGTCAGTACCTAGCCGGTTGAGCAGGGTTGGCAGCAGGCTAGAGTTCTCCTCCAGCGCGGTCAGGGCGGCTTCCCAACGACCGTCAATTAGCAGGGCTAATACCTGCTGGATTGGTGTTGACCAGTCTTGATCGGCCTGCTGGCGGGTGACGGCAGCGTGGCGTTTTGCCAGCCTGAGCTGGGCTTCTGCGGCGGGGCTCCAGTCTTGAGCTAGGGTGCCTTTGAGGTCGGTCAGCGAACGTTCTGCTAAGGCCCAAAGCCCGCTTCGAGCCAGGCGTAGCGCCTGCTGGTAGGACTTGGTTTTGGCACCAGCATCAATGGGGATTCGAATCCACGACACTGGCAGCAGGCGTGGAGTGGCCTCCCCCATCACCTGCCAGCCCCGTAGCGCTGGTTCTAGCCCTATGGTTTCATCAATAATTAAATCGCTAGAGCCTTCGCCATCTAGGTCAGCCCACTGCGGTAGACGGCTGGTAGGACTACTCCAGGGCTTCAGCAGCGCTAGCCGCTGGCTTTGAGGATCGTAGTGGACGAGGTGTCCGTAGCGCAGGGTCAGACTCTGCTGCGTCCAGGTGCCCTCTAGGGTTAGCCAGACACCGTCTGTAGTGCCAGGCGAGGCCGGTAGCACCACCACCCGGCTGAAAGTGAAGGCTGGCGGTGCTGCGGCTGGTGCCTGAGACCTGTTGAGCCAGGGAGCCAGCACTGAGTCTTTTGCTAAAGGTGGGACGGTGAGCGACGCGATCGCTCGCAGCTCTCCATCGCGGCCTTGGGCCTGAAGCAGGGTGAGGGAAACAATATGCCCTGATTTGGCCTCCAGCACCGGTACCAGCAGTACGCTATTCTCCCCAGTAGGTTCGCCCAGACGTATCGGTTCACCCAGTTTCTGCTGGGCGGCGGCGGCCTGCTGTTGCAGATCTTCTAGGCTGATAAGCGGCGGTAAGGCCTGCTGCTGCGATCGCAGCTGGGCCAGCAGCTGGGGCAACGCCTCGGGGTCAAGCATTAGCCGCAGCCCTAGGCGAAAGCTAAGCCCCAGCAGCGCCAGCCCGCCGCTTAGACAGCCTAGGGCTAGAAGCATCCCCAGCCATCGCCCCAGCCGTCGAGGGCGCGCCCCTACCCAAACCTGTACTGGGCCAGGCGGAGGAGTTGAAGACTGAGGCTGGCGCGAAGAGCGGCGGGGCATTGGGTACTGAGCAAAATTCACCTGCAACTCTATCGTAGGATACAGAATTTCGCTCTTTGGTCTATAGCTTTCTCTACGGGCTGGCCTCTGTTTACGAAGAACTTGACCAGAGCCTCAGAGCTTTAAGAACTCCCTGCCTAGCATAGATTACCAATTCATCAACCCAAAGGCTAGCTATTTACCAGGCGCTAGGAGTACCTAAAGCCTGGTGATACACGAAGAAGCAAGGGTTGCTTATTTATTATTTAGGGTCAGAGTAAGGTGATGTAGGGGTAACAGCTGATAGCAGTGCTACCCCTACATCACCTTAGGCAGGTTTATTGCCAACCATCCAGCATAGTGACCACAGCAATAGTCGCCAAGATGCTGAGGCCCAGCCGCCAGAACCAGCCCCAAACTAGCTCAAACAGCAGCAGCGCTGGAGTCACGGCACCTAGCAGCGCCGCCACCACCGTTAGCACGGTGCACATAAACATGCCGATAAACAGCACCTTTGCGATCGCCCCCAGCAGCTTCAAAAGCATGTCATAGCGCGAAACCGGTTGTCTCATGGGTTGTTCCTCCTTAGTTACGCTATCTGCTCAGACATTTTTTCGACGGCCATCACGAGCCACGTATTACCCCGGCGTGAGACTGGTTTAACCAGAGTCCCCTTGGCAATAAACGCGTTGTCAGCCGCGCAGGCACCCCACTCGGTAGACAGATAGTGCAAGCGCCCAACTTTGCCCGGCAGCACATCGCAGGTGACATAGGCTGCGCGGCTGACCATCCTAGACAGGGGCAGCTCGTTGGCTAACCCCCGCCGAGAAGACCGGGCTGAATGACTACGGTTTGTGGTAAAAAAGTTCAGGGTCATGTCAAACCTCCAGCGTTTCAGGATGTTAGTAGCGCCCAAGTGACTCAGGACTACATCTATGTTCCTTACTTCGCGGGAACCTTGT
>JBARUP010000143.1:0-2533 GCA_049645805.1 Nodosilinea sp. | reverse complement strand
TGTTTAGCTTGGGCAGACTACGACGATTGGAGTTTTTGCAGCAGCTGATCCACAATCTGGGCGTCTTCACTGTTTTCTTGCTCTAGAAGCAACGCCTTTGCCCGTTGCAGCGCCTCGATCGCCTCTGCTCGGCGGCCCCTCGCCTCTAGTGCAACGCCTAGATGGTAGTAACCAGGGGCATGATCGGGATCTAGTTCGAGCACCTCGCGATGGGCGACGATGGTCATCAATACCTCTTGCTGCTCGAAGTAGAGATCGGCGATCGCATCGTGGGCAATCACCGAGTCGGGCTGAAGCCGGGCCGCCTGCTGATAGCTTTCTAAAGCAGCGTCTAGATTGCCCTGTTGCCAGAGCAGGTAGCCAATCTGCATGCGAATATCGGCGTTGCGGGGCTCTTCTGCCGCTGCCGTTCTAAACGCAGTTAGCGCCGAGGCCATATCCCCTGCTTTGAGGTGGGCAATGCCCAGGTTCATCTGAATTTGGCTGGCCTGGGGGGCCAGGGCAGCGGCTCGTTCTAAAGCAGCGATCGCCGCATCGGTATTGCCCTGCTGGAGCAGAATCAGGCCAATAGATTCGGCGGCTTGTAGGTTGTTGGGGTCTTGCTGCAAAAGCTTGGTGTAGATCGCCAGGGCCTCTTCAAAGGCTGCGGTTTGAAACAGCGCCGCGCCTAGCCCCAGTTGAGCCGCCTGGTTATCGGGCTGCAATCGCAGGATTTGCCGGTAGGCGTTGCCCGCCGCCTCGTACTCACCTAGGCTGCTATGGGCGTAGGCTAAGCCGAAATAAAAGGCTAGATTGTCTGACTCTAGCTCGATCGCTGTTTGAAAGGCAGCAATAGACTCTCGGAAGTTGCTTTGACGAGACTGGAGGTAGCCAATAGCTGAGAAGATTTTGGCATTATCTCCATCCAGGCTAACCGCGTGCTGGTAGCGAGATAGCGCCTCAGCCAGATTATCGGCTTCGACCAGTTCTTCACCCGATTCCAGCAAGTCGGCCAGTTCATCGCGTTGGGCCTGCTCGCTCAATGTCTGGCCGGGGTTGTGGGCACCCGCCGGAGAGGCCACTGCTAGAAGCCCTCCCATCGCCACACCAGCCAGGCCCAGTAGTTTACCTGTACCTTTCAAGAGATTCTCCTCGCGCTAAATCGAATTTTGAAACGTGGTGGGGCCGGTGTAGCCCGAGAGCTGAGCGAGTTCCTCCAGAGGTTGTGTCCCCGACAGGCGTTCACCATTGATTTCCCAGGTGGGATAGCCGGTAATGCCAGCTTCCTGGCACTCGGGGGTTTGCTCTTGCCCCTCGGGGGTGGCGCACTCTACGTAGGGCATAACCTGGCTGGCTTCCTGGCCAAACAGCTGCTTTTGGTCGTGGCAGTGGGGGCACCACCAGGCTCCGTAGAAAATAGCGCCAGTATCTTTCAAATGCTGGGCCAAAGCCATTTCAGCCGGGCCAGACTGGGTGGTGATGGCAGGCCCGAGCTGATCGCCCGAGCCCTCGGCGACGGGGTTGTTGACATTGGCATAGACGCCAAGCGTGCCCACCACCACCAGAAATGCTGTAATGCTGCCAATAAAGAAGGGTTGAGATAGATCAGACCAATTTTGGCCGATGAGGGCAAGCAGAAACAGGCTGGTGGAGAGGAGCGCTGAGCCGATGCAATAAAGACAGGCCGCCTGGATTTCTGCGGTGAGCAGATACATCAGGTAGCCGCTAAAGACCATCATGGCGGTACCGCCGATCAGCAGCAGGGGTTGGGTCAATCGGGTGAGTTTATCTCTGAGGTCTTTTTGCTCAGCACCGTTGACCAGCAGGGGAGCGATCGCCATCACCGCCATACCCACGTAGGCCAAAAATCCAAACAGGGCCAGCGGCTGGCCAAACACCGTGGCATAGGGGCTAGAGAGCACGATGTCACAGCCCTTAGTAGGGCAGGCCGTAGAACTACCCGTGAGCTTGTTGATCGTTAAATAGGCGGTGACGACAGCGCCAACCGCCGCTAACCCCGCTATCAGGGGGCGGGCATAGCGATGGGTCCAGGGAGTAGCTTGTTTACGCGGCATAACTACATATCAATAAACAACGTCAAAAAACCCAGCACTATGAGGATCAGGCCTGTTAGGGCATAACCGCTGAGATTCCAGGTAGAGATAGCGGCAGAGAAAGGCTTGGCGCTCTGCCAGCCCCAGTTCACGACCAACACCATGCCCAGTACGGTAACAACGGGGTACACCCCAGAGACCAGGGCAATGCCAAGCCATCCTAGCGCCCCTGCGGATAGGTAGAATGCGCTAATTTCCAGGCACGGCAAGAAAAACATGGCGACGGCAAGGGCCATGACCGTCGTTGCTTTATTACGACCAGAGCGGCTAACGGTGACCTCAACAGAGTGAGAATCGCCCTGAGAGCAACCTAGAGATAAGCGTTGACGCAGCGGCTTACTGAGGTAAACCAAGCCCAGCCCAATTAACGCAGCCGGAGCGACCAAGTGCGTCACGATCTCGTAGTTGTAAGCGAACTGATAGCCCAATAGCCCTACGGC
>JBARUP010000142.1:0-4225 GCA_049645805.1 Nodosilinea sp. | reverse complement strand
CGTTAGAGATGTACTAGCCAAAGCGGCAGCAAGCTCAACCTCAACCTGCGGGTGCTCTTCGTAAACCGCCTCAACCCACGTCTCGCTGAGTTGTGGAACAGGCGGTATTTTGGGCTGTTGATGGCTGTGCAGTAGCTCAATTTGCCCTAGTAGCCGGATGACGGTTGTTGCCTCGGTATTACCTTGCTGAAGTTGGTAGAGCGCCTTTTGAAGAGCCGTTAAAAGGCTGTACTGTCCCTGCGTTTGTCTGTCGGTGGGTTGTGCTCTAAAGCGCCATTCCCGTAGCTCTGAGCCAAAGTCTGTTTCAACAGGAGTCGCCAGCCCAACATAGACGAGATACTTTCCTTTACCCTTACGAGTCCATAACCCAAACCGGGAGAATCGGGAAGCTCCGCGTTCTGCCTTGTCTCGTTGAGTTATGACGTTAAGCATGTCTAAAGTATCTATAACCTGATGCTTGAGACGAAAGGTTAAATCTCTTGTCACCATGTCCTGAAACGCCTCCCAGTCCATGGGTTCATTCCATAGCGGTAGCCATATCTCATAAGCGCGACCAGTTTTATCACTGGTATCTGCACTGCCTGAATTAACTTCTAATAACAGCGGATAAGCCGCTAGAGTGTATTCCTGGTCCCCTTCCTGCTCTACTTCATTGCGAGGAATAGCTTTGCCGCTGAAGGTTGTAGCACCTTCTAGATAAAGGATTAGGTCGATGGGGTTGGCCAGTTGGGTCGAGCGCCCGCCGTTGTCCATGTAGTCAGCTTGGGAGGTTGCTGAGGGTGCCAGATCATCAAAACTATCAGCAGCGGGATAGGTATGGCCTAATAAGCTCTGTAGCGCTAATGTTTGCGGTGTAGACTCTCCCAAAACGGATGCACGAATGAATGCTTCAGTACCTTCAGCGGGTTCTCCTGTGCCCAAGTTCCAGAGCTGCTGACAGACCTCGTAGTAAACCGTACAAAAATCGGTAGTGCCAACATTTCCGCCAGTGCCGAGTAAGTCATTGCAGAGGAACTTTGGCCCTCTTTGGGTTTCAGTCATCAACCCAACTGCCTTTAGCCATTCAACAAAGTGCTCATCAAAGACCTGCTGCAACAGCGGAACTAAAACCTCCTTCTTTTCCTTTGAAGATGTCCCTTTTGTATCAACTCCCTGGATTGCCTCCTGAACTCTGGCGTACCCATCCCGCATCAGCTCGTAGCGAACCGATTGAGAAGCCAGCACTGCCTCCAACCCTGGTGCTTTATTGAACAGGCTGTAGCTATTCCAGGGGCTCACAAAGGGTTTGGGCTGGTAGTGGGTCAGAATGTCTTCAACTAAAGACTCAGCAGAGTCAATTTCGAGGTAGAAGCAGTCTTCTTCCCAATACCCTTGCGCCGCCGACAACCGCATCAGGCCAACGGCCTTTAGCCAACCGATGGCGGTATTTGGAGATAAATGATGAAAGGCAACGGCCTGAGCGGGTGCGCTAGCTATCATGGCGGGCTTCCTCTTCGCGAAATTTAGATGCAGCAACGTCGGCATTGCGAATTAATGCCTCTAGGTAGATAAGCTGATATGGGCCGTAGTAACGAAGAAGTTGATTGACTTCTCGAACCCAAGCTCGGTCACCACCGGAATGCACTAGCTCTGTAGGCTCCAAGGTCTCAACACCCTCAATCATGACGCCAGGCAAAGTCATTCCGAGTTCAACACCTCGCAAAACATTAGGTCTGATACCTTCGCTAGAGTTGGTCGGTGAAAGACTATCGCGAACTTTGCCATGGTGTGCCGCGATTAGGTATTGAGCTAGGAAAGGCGCGCCGTGAGCCGCAGCAGCAAGGGAACTGGCTAACTCGTGACGGTAACCTTTCAGCTCCCACGGTGTGCCGTAATGGGTTGACTTAGCCAGAAGTATTTCCTTTGCTCTGGCATATCGCTGCCACATAGGGTGAGCCTTACCCCAATCATGCCAACGGGCACAGCGGCATAGCTCTCCGATCAACTTGTCAGATATCCCAAGCTTTTGTAGGCGAGGAATAAACTCCCGCAGGGCGTCTTCAGTGTCTTTGAGGTGAAGGCCTAAAGCAACCTTGTGGAGGAATGGTGGATCGTTGTACTGCGGTTCAACTTCCAGTCTGTAGGGCCGAGGTTTGTCGTTGACATTTCCAGTCCAGCCACGGGTGTTGGAGTAGCCGCCATCATTAATACGAAGCCAGACGACATCACCGACTTGAGCAGTTTTCTCTTCCCACTCATCTTCACCCCAAACTAGATAGCGGGTACCGTTAGCTTGATAGAACCGTTTGAACTCATACTCTGGTACTGGGCACAGAAATTTTTGATGAGGAATGCGCTCGGGCTGTTCATTTGACCACACTACAGAAACGGTAAAACTGCTTGGGTCACGAACGTACTTAGAGACGCTAATGGCGTTGTCTCTAGCATCAGGGTGAGTTCTAAAAAAGGTTTGGATGTTTTTTTTAGTCAAGAGGTATCCAGGTATTTTGAGATCCGGCAACGGAATCTGAGCCAATGTGTGGATGCTAGCGTCAGTCAACCCCAACAGTCGCTCTCGGGCCTCCTGGCATTCCTGGTCGCTGTAGGGTGCTGGTTTCCAGCTTTCTTGATAGTCCAGCCAGTATATCTCCACATCATTATTGGTACGGTTTCGACCACATCGACCACACCGCTGCACGAAAGATGACCAGGGACAAACCTCAGTGATCAACAAATCCGCATCAAGGTCTACGCCTGCCTCAACCACCTGGGTTGCGATGATGAGTCCCTGATGTTTTCTCAACTGCCTTTGCAGCCGCTCCCGATCAATCCCCAGAAACCGACTGTGAATAACTAGGGGGTCGAGATCGGCCAATAACTCACCCAGTTCCGTAGCGCGAGCGACTCGGTTGACGACGATTAGCGACAGTGAATTGGACGTGTGCTTCTCCCTTACTAAGTTCCCAACATCTTCCAGGGTAGTGACCTTAGCCTGGTGAACTGGCTTAGGGCGCGTCACCTTTGATGCTAGATAGGCGTTCGCTAAGTCAGTATCGTCAAGCCCGAAGTGCTCAACCTCAACGCCTAAATTCTGCAGTGGCGCTTCATCAAAGGTGGCCGACATCAGGCACAGCTGGACCTTGCCAAAGGTGCCTTGATGGCGGCAGTGGCTGTAGATCTGAACCAGCGTGGTATACCCAACACCAGTCAATTGGACCTCATCTAAAATCCACCGACAGTCATTTGTCAGCGCCGCGCAGTGGAGTGGCCGCTGCCCCCAAGAAACGCCATAGCCACGGTTCAGCGCTCGGGATAGCAGTTGATCTTGAGTACCGACCAAGATGGCGAGTTGAGTGAGGTCTTGCTCAAAGCCATGCTCTTGTGAGCCGCCCTTTAGGCAATAGAGCTGAATTGACAGCCCGGATCTTTTAACAGCTTCATGAGTATTGGAATAGACCTGATCTACCAAAGACCGAGTTGGCAAAGCGTAGACCAGTCGTGTCGTAGCCGGTTTACCAGTTCGATGAGCATCCAACCAGGGAACACTAGCGCCAAACTCTTTGCCTGCTCCCGTGGGTGCCGACACAACAGCCGCTCTAGCGCCGTCCCACAGAGAGAAGCGTTCTTGCCAAGGGTAAGGGCTGAATCCAGCAGTTACTTGCGCGAAGAAATCAGCAAAGCTTGAACTCATCACTTTAGTCTTACGCTTGTAACAACTAAGCTTGTCACACTGACTATAATACCCCTGAACTAGATTGTCCAGGGGATGAGTTCAGTCCCGATATCTATCGGGATTTAGCTTATTCAGGATTCAGACCTGAGCCTTACGCTTGTGTTTCAACATAGTCCCTTGGAGCCTTGGCCCGGGATTGCGGAGCGCAGTCATAATGCATACTACAGGTAAAGCCTCCCATCGTTCCCACACCGGGCGTGGGAACGATGGATGGGCACGATAGCACGTTTGATTTTATTGTCGCATTCGGGCAGATCCCTGGGTTCTTCAAGAACCCAGGGATCTTATTTGCTACTGGTCCAACAGCTAATAGCTCTAAAGCGCTGGTCTTTGAGCATCGCGCAGCAGCAGGCTAAACACCTTCCCCTGCTCAGGGGTAATCAAAATCCCCGACTCTGGTATCGTGAACTGGCGGCTCCACTCCAGCCGCTCGGCACACTGCACCAGGTGCAGGTGGTTGATCGCCCCCTGCACTCCCTCCGGCGAGCCAATCACCAGATGGCGCAATCGCTC
>JBARUP010000141.1:0-3400 GCA_049645805.1 Nodosilinea sp. | reverse complement strand
CACCTGTACTCTCAGACGCGCCAGCGGACGTAGACTAGCACAAAAGCCTGCGCGGTCTCGATTTCATCCATCAGGGCAATTAACCCTCCGACCTCTGGCTAGCAGCACCGACCTCTTTGCTTATGGCTTATCTAATGCTTTTTAGCTAGGGCTACTGGGCCGGTCTTCACCTAGGGCAGGTACCTTACTTGAAACCCAGATGAGGTTGGGACAAACCGGCCTTCGGTAGCTACCTGTCCATGGGGGAGTCGTGATAACGTCTAGGCGTACTGAAGCTGAGGTATTCTGTGTTTGCCGTTGCCCTAGCAGGCTCCCCTGCCACCTACGTACTGTCTGATACTGACACCTCTGCCCGCCTCGAGCTAGTGCCCGATCGCGGTGGTTTGGTCACCCGCTGGCAGGTCGAGGGTCAGGATATTTTTTATTTTGACAGCGATCGCTTCACCAACCCCCAGCTGTCTGTGCGAGGCGGCATACCTATTCTGTTTCCCATCTGCGGCAATTTACCCGACAACCGGTACACCTTAGAGGGGCAACCCTACGTCCTGAAGCAGCATGGCTTTGCCCGCGACCTACCCTGGCAGGTCACGAGCCAAGACATTAGCGAAGCCGCTAGCCTAACCCTAGAGCTAGCCAGCAGCGAGACTACCCTAGCCCAGTATCCCTTCGAGTTTAAGCTGGCGTTTACGTTCAAGCTGCGGGGCCACGGGCTGGAGTTACAGCAGCAGTTCACCAATCTTTCATCCCAGCCCATGCCCTTTTCGACAGGGCTACATCCTTATTTTTTAGTGGAAGATAAGTCTCGGCTGGCATTTGAAATTCCGGCGACGGAGTATTGCAACCACCTAACTGGAGACGTGGAACGCTTTGGGGGCAGCTTCGACTTTGGCCAAGACGAAATCGATCTGGCCTTTCAGGGATTGACCGCCGCCGCCGCCACAGTTACCGATCGCCACCTGGGGCGACGGCTGAGCCTCTCCTGGAGTGCAGACTACACCAAGCTGGTGTTCTGGACGGTAAAAGGGAAAGACTACTACTGCCTAGAGCCGTGGACGGCCCCTCGTAACGCCTTAAATACGGGCGAGAATCTGCTCATGGTCGATCCCGGTCAGACCGTAGAAACCAGCGTAGGCATGGCGATCGCATTCCTGTAGCGCCAAATTGCTCAAGCGTTGCCGCCTCAGCGAGAGCTTAACTCCGGCCGCTTCTATCGTCTTGCCCAGTCTGGGGATCACCTTCTCTCTAAGGATTTTAGCCGACAGCCAGGAGCCAGCAAGATCCGCTAAGATGTGCTTCTGCCTGGAGACATCGGCTCACCAGGAGCTTTCCTCTGAATCACGGTCGATTCTATGACCCAGCTCAACAACGGCATCACGCTATTTTTTAGCCTGCTGGTTGAAGCCATGCCCTTTTTGCTTCTGGGGGTAATCTTTTCAAGCCTGCTGCTGCTGTTTGTTGACGAGCAAAAGCTGCTGACCATGATTCCCAAAAACGTGGTGCTGGCGGCCCTGGCAGGAAGTTTAATTGGCTTCCTGTTTCCGGTATGCGAGTGCGGCAACATACCCGTGGCCCGACGACTGCTGACTAAGGGCGCACCTACGGCTGTAGCCATTGGATTCTTGCTGGCCGCGCCTACGGTGAACCCAGTGGTGTTTTGGGCTACCTGGATTGCCTTTCGCGACCAGCCAGAAATCGTGTTTTTGCGGGTGGGTTTTACCCTGATTGTGGCAGTAACCATTGCCGTAATTTTCAGTGCCCAGGTTAACATCCGTCCCTTTTTGCAGGACAACCTGACTCGCATGATGGGACCCGATCGCGCCGCTGCTGCCCCGGTCGAAACCGAGGTATCGCCGCTGCTTCAGTCGGGTACTTTTTTGATGCAGGCACCGGGGCAGGTGGTTCAGCTCGATGCTCCTCCAGCTCAGGTGCTCGCCCAGATAGCGGTAGCTCCACTGCCCCTAGCCGACCGCCTGCGAATGATGGTCGACAACATGGTGCTGGAGCTGCGAGAGCTGGGGGCCGTGCTGATTATCGGTAGCGCGATCGCCGCCTTTGTGCAGGTCGCTGTACCTCGTGAGGTGATCTTGAGTCTGGGACAGGGGCCGGTCACCTCGATTGTGGCGATGATGGTTTTGGCCTGGGTGGTTTCGATTTGCTCGACGGTAGACTCATTTTTCGCGCTTTCCTTTGCCTCGACGTTCACCAGCGGGGCGCTGCTAGCCTTTCTAGTGTTTGGCCCCATGATTGACCTCAAGAACATCAGCCTGCTGCTGACGGTGTTTAAGGGGCGCGCCATCGTCTACCTCTTTGTGCTGGCGGCTCAGCTAACGTTCTTGCTGACCCTGGTAATGAATCTCTATACAGGCTAGGGCTATGACCTTAATTCCTCACGCCAGCGGTCGTGCCTCTGGGTCTGTGCCCTGGCAGGCTCTAGCTGATGCAGCCATGCTGCTGCTGTGGGGACTGATGCTGCTGCGCTTTATTTTGACCGGCAAGCTGTACCTGCTGCTACACCCTGACTACATGTGGTTGGCCTACCTAGCGATGGTGCTGCTGCTAGCTATGGGAGCCGCCCGCCTCGCTCAGGTGTGGTTGAGCTACCACCAGCGACGAGGACCATCTCCCCGCAGTCAGGAGCATACGGCACTGCTGCCCCGCCAGATCAGCAGCGCGCTACTGATTGCTATTGCCGTGTTCGGGCTCATCTATACCCCGCGTCCCTTCGCCAGTGAAACAGCATTTCAGCGGGGCATTACCGACGTGCTGGGCCAGACGCGATCGCGGCCCCAGCGCTTTTCTCTTAGCGGTTCTTCTGAAGATCGCACGATTGTTGACTGGGTGCGCACTCTCAACGTGTACCCTGAACCCGACGCTTACGCCGGTCAGGAGGCAGCGGTGAGCGGGTTTGTTACCCACATTCCCGGCTGGCCGAATAACTTTGTGATGATTTCGCGGTTTGTGCTGACCTGCTGTGCTGCCGATGCCTACCCGGTCGGGCTGCCGGTGGTGCTACCGGCGAATACTCCTCGGCCGGCCCCCGACACCTGGCTTGCCGTCAGGGGCACTATGGAAACCACGACCCTCGACGGCAAGCGCCAGCTCGCCATTGGCGACCCTACCCTGACTGAAATCCCCGAGCCCCGCACCCCCTACGAATATTAGCTATGGCTCCCCGTCGCTCCCGCCGCCCCCGCCCCGCTCGTCGAGGCCAGCCGCTAGATCGCCTGGCGCTGATAGTGATTGCAGTTCTGGGGCTGGCCCTAGGGCTGCTGATTCTCTCGGGCGATCACGCCACCGCTCGGGTGCGAGACTTTACCTGGCAAGGCCGTCAGGTAGGAGCCGAAGACCGGGCTTTTTTGCTGACGTTTAGCCGCCCTATGGACGTGGCTAGCGTCGAGGA
>JBARUP010000140.1:0-5358 GCA_049645805.1 Nodosilinea sp. | reverse complement strand
TATTCTGTTTGGGAGACCTCAGCGGTGCTATTTGACGCCTACGATCCCGGCGACTTTTTTGACGAGCTATTTCTCGGCCCTGGCCGGCCTCGTCCCGAAGCCGAGCTGCTGATCAAGCGGGTCAACGCCATGTCGCTAGTGGAGCTACAGCAGCGGCAGCAGGCGGTGCAAAATACACTGTTTAAGCTGGGCATTACCTTCAACGTCTACAGCGACGACCAGGGCACCGAGCGCATTTTTCCCTTTGACGTAATTCCGCGCATTGTGCCCGGCGACGAGTGGAAATGGCTAGAAAAGGGGCTAAAGCAGCGTATTTATGCGATTAACTGCTTTATCCACGACGTTTACAACGAGCAGAAAATTCTCAACGACGGCGTGATTCCGCGCCACGTGGTGGAGACGGCTCCGGGGTTTCTCAAGCCCTGCATGGGGCTGAACCCACCCAGCAATATCTGGTGCCACATCACCGGCACCGACCTGGTACGCGACAAAGATGGCACCTGGTACGTGCTTGAAGACAACATGCGCTGCCCCTCGGGGGTTTCCTACGTGCTTGAAAATCGGCGGGTGATGAAGAACACCTTTCCCCACCTGTTCTCGGCTATGGATATTGCCCCGGTGAACGACTACGCCAGCCAGCTGCTGGAGACGTTGCTCAGCCTGGCCCCCGATACTCTAATCGCCCCTCGAGTGGCGGTGCTGACGCCGGGTATGTACAACTCGGCTTACTTTGAGCACTCTTTTTTAGCCCAGCAGATGGGCGCTGAACTGGTAGAAGGGCGCGACCTGGTAGTGTCAGACGGCTACCTAAAAATGCGCACCACTAAGGGGCTGGAGCGGGTAGACGTGATGTACCGCCGCGTTGATGACGACTTCATTGACCCACTCGCCTTTCGAGCCGACTCGCTGCTAGGGGTACCGGGGCTGATGGAGGTCTACCGGGAGGGCCGCGTCGCGATCGCCAATGCCCTCGGTACCGGCGTCGCTGACGATAAGCTGGTCTATGCCTACGTACCGCAGATGATTCGCTACTACCTCGACGAAGACCAGCTGATCCCTAACGTGCCCACCTACCTGTGCGAAGACGCTATCCAGCAGGCCCACGTGCTAGGCAACCTCGATCAGCTAGTGGTCAAAGCCACCAACGCCTCTGGCGGCTACGGCATGCTGGTCGGCCCCCACGCCAGCGATGATCAGCGGGCTGAGTTCGGCGATCGCATTCGCGCCAACCCCCGGGGCTATATCGCCCAGCCCACTCTCTGTCTGTCTCGAGTACCCACGCTGATCGAAGGCACTTTCGAAGGCTGTCACGTCGATCTTAGGCCCTACATTCTCTACGGCCAGGATATCTACGTAAATGCCGGTGGTCTCACCCGCGTTGCCCTCAAGCGCGGCTCGCTAGTGGTCAACTCCTCCCAGGGCGGCGGCAGCAAAGATACTTGGGTGGTGCAGTCGGTTGACCCCAACGCCCAGCTGCAAGTTCAGGATTAACGTTCAGACCCTGTTCAACGGGCTTCTAGAATAATTTCAGCAACTCAAAGATCTCTCCTTCTTACCTACTCACCTACCGATTTACCTCCATGCTCAGCCGCGTTGCCGATTCGATCTACTGGATGAACCGCTACGTTGAGCGGGCCGAAAACGTGGCTCGCTTTGTGGATGTAAACTTGAACCTGCTGCTGGACGCTCCCTCCGTTATGGAGCAGCAGTGGGAGCCGTTGGTGAGGACAACTGGTGACCAGGCGCTGTTTCAGGCGCGCTATAGCGAAGCTAGCGCCGAAAATATTCTAAGGTTTCTCACCTTTGACCGCGAGTACCCGAACTCAATTATTTCCTGCCTCAGGTCGGCGCGGGAAAATGCGCGATCGGTGCGCGAGGTGATTTCGTCAGAGATGTGGGAGCAGGTAAACTCGTTTTATTTAATGGTGAACGAGGCGGCAGACGGAGGACTGCTGTCGGAGCTGCACAGCTTTTTTCCCGAAGTAAAAATGGCCAGCCACCTGTTTGCCGGGGTGATGGATGCCACCATGGCCCACACCGAAGGCTGGCACTTTGGTCAGCTAGGGCGACTGCTGGAGCGGGCGGACAAAACCGCTCGCATTCTCGACGTCAAGTACTACATTCTGCTGCCCTCGGTCACCGATGTGGGCTCGCCACTAGACGACTTGCAGTGGATTGCGCTGCTGAAGTCGGCCAGCGCCTACGAGATGTACCGTAAGTGCCAGTACCGCATTACCCCACACGGGGTAACGGAGTTTTTGATCCTCAACAGGGAGTTTCCGCGCTCGATTCAGTTTTGCCTGCTGGAGGCAGAGCGATCGCTGCAGTGCATCTCGGGCACCCCAGCAGGCACCTGGCGCACCCACAGCGATCGCGCCCTAGGTCGCCTACGTTCCGAACTTGACTACCTCACCATTGACGAGATTACTGAGCGGGGGCTGCACGAATTTCTCAACGGTCTGCAAGACCGGCTCAACGACGTGGGAGAGAAAATTTTCGCTGACTTTTTTACCCTAGAGCTAGCCTAAGCGTTCTAGCGCACTGTGTTCTGGCGCACCGTGCTTTAGCGCACCAGCACCAGCACCAGGCTCAGCAGCAGTAGGCCCAATAGGCCCAGTAGGCCGCGATGGTTACGCAGCCAAAACCTGGTCTGCTGTCCCAGCGAGGGCGCTAGTAGCTCTGGCTCCTGAGCAGCATCGAGCGATCTATAGAGCGTACAGGTTTCGGCGTGGGGGCGCTGGGGAAAGTTGCAGGTGTCGTCGGCGTCGTAGAGGCAGGTAGCGCACAGAGCTACATCCCCATCGGTGCGATGCAGGGAAATGCCCGGATGCCCATGAGCCTTGAGAGTAAGACGACAGCGAGGGCACTGAATCGTTGCGGGCTCGATAGTGGCCTGACAGCGGGGGCACGACATGGCAGCAAAGGCAGTACTGCCCGTATCCTAGCGCAGCCTTTGCCCTCAGATACTGTGTTATGCCGTTGGCTACCCTCGATATGTAGGGGCGTTGGCGCAGTCAGGCCCGAGACATATGGCAGGTGATGCGCACGCCTCGAAGGCAGGGCTTGCCGCCTCTCTTGCTCGGCTCAATGGTGATGATGTCTTGGTACTGCATGGGGCGATCGCACCCCTGGAGCACCTGCTTCTGATCGCGATCGCCTTCTAGAACACACAACGTCAGCGTCGGCTGCTTGGGGGTGCCGACGTAGTCGCGCAATCGATTAGCTCTCCATCGACGAGTTCGTGCTGGGGGTTGTCGCCATAGCGATCGATGAAGTCGCGGGTGGTCAGGAGTTTGGGCTGAAGCTGAACCATAGGTACAGCTCTGGTCTAGAGAATGCCTACTGGGGTGAATTTTCTATCGGGACAATATTCTGTGGATTGAGGGTACGACGATGAAGGTGGTTGAGCTGATGATGGCTCAACGGGCCTATGGCTGGACGCCAGAAGAGATTTAAATCAACCATCGCTATTTGAGCATGGGCCAAATTTATGCGGCCCTGGCCTATTACTGGGATCATCGCGAGGCTCTGGAGGCAGATATTCAGCGGCGGGAAGCCTACGTTACTCAGCTAGAACAGCATGCTGAAGAGTCGCCCTTTGTAGCTCGGCTCAAGGTTCAAGGCATTTTGCCATGAGCGTTGCTCTCTATATGGATGAAAACGTTCATGGGGCACTCACTAACGGGCTACGCCAGCGGCAAGTAGATGCCTTAACGGTTCAAGGGGATAGTCGCACTGCAATCAAGGCATTTCAGCCTCAAAGCAATAGATTTTATCCCGGCATCCTCACTCATTAAGCGGCGAATCCTCGACAATTTCTCCCAAATAGAGTCGTACAAACTCCTTAGCGGCTAAGGGATTCAGCGATTTGAGAACCTGTGTAATCTCCACGATTGTCTCTGAAGATGGCTCTCGCTGGTCATGCACCCATTTGAACACCGCAGAGCGATCAATTTCCAAGGCAACCGCCAGCTTGTTTTGGCTGATGCCGTACGTCTCTAAAACCTGCTTCAACGCTTGATTTGCCCTTCCCATGCCCTTGATCGTCCCAAAGGATGGTAAAGGGGTAAATGTTGTCTGCATCGACAACATCGTCTATAGTTCTTTTTGTGGTCGCTAAAGACAACATTAAGGACGCCTCTATGTCTGAAGAATTCATTCCCAATGCCGAAATCTACACCGCCCCTCCCTCCGCCAAGCCCCCTGGTGCTGAGCCTGTCGAAGTGCGCAAACCCATCCTGATCACCGTCATCGGCTCCAACCCTGGCATTGACATGGTGATCAAAATTCTCCATCGCCTCGGCTTTGCCGAAGCCCGAGCCTGGAGCAAACCGCAGATCGACCCAAAAAGCGGTAGACCCATGCGCGTGCTCACCAAGTGGCTGCGCTACTGAGCCAAAGTAGCCCTCGTCCACTGGCTATAGTAGTTTTTCAATCTTGCTGCTTGTGCTGGCGAGGTCGCACAACCATCGTTTTACTCAGGTTGTTTCATAAGGAATTGGCTGGGCGTTACGACAAGAATGCTGTGGAATGTCTTGAGTGCCAGGAGATCCTGATTGCCAAAATAACCTGGGCCAGTGAGTCAATCAGCTTAGTGTTTACCACTGCCATGGGCTTAACTCCAAAGTGCTGTACCAGCATTCTAAGTAGGAAGACCCAATCAAATATAAGACCGTGTAGGTTGCGGTTGAGGAACGAAACCCAACGTCCGCATGGGTTACGCTACCGCTAACCCATCCTACATTTGAGTTAGCCCAGCTACTTAGTGAATTTCGATCTGAGCACCAAAACAGACTAGTCGCTACAAAGACGAGATCTAATATTAGGTAGGCCAGTGGAAGGCAATCGGCAAAAAAGCTGCCTTATCTCAATCGTAGCCGTCCCCTGTTCAAAACGGGCAATTTGCAGGGGAAAACGACCGTTTTCCCCTGCAAATTGGGGTTTAGGCAAACAGAATTCGGTATTAGATCAGCCTTCTGTAGTACTATAAATACTTCTCTTTACGCTGCTAAATTTTCAGATTTGATCTGAGCACCAGACACGTGAGACATCTATAGTGTGGTCAAAAACTTTATCTCGAGTAAAGATATTAAGAAATCTGCAAGCTGGGTAATTTCGCTTAGTATTGCGCTAATTATTCTTGGTATTGTGGCGATCATAGCGCCTGCGATCGCCTCAGCCTTTTTCACAGCCATGATGGGGTGGATTGCTCTGCTTAGCGGCATCTTAATGATGATTCAGTCTTTTCAATCGCATTCTGTCAGAGGGCTTTGGCTCAGCCTAGTTGTTGGTCTTCTCTACGCGATTTCTGGCCTTTATGTTCTGTTTAACTTAGGCGCAGCCCTGCTTGCTCTAACC
>JBARUP010000139.1:0-3552 GCA_049645805.1 Nodosilinea sp. | reverse complement strand
AGCCATGCAGCCCATCGATAGTCTGATCTTCTTCGACACCCCTGGGCAGGTAGGACAGGGAGTTGAAATTCGCCGCCAAGATATGCAGGCTCTGATTCAGTCTCAGCTACAGCAGTCTCAGCAGAGTAGCGCAATTCCCCCTGACATGGCCTAGATACCAGTGTCACTAGCTGCAAACTCTTTGCGGTAGTGGCCCAGCAGATGTGATATCTTAAGAAGCCCGAGGGCGATTAGCACAGTGGTAGCGCGCTTCCTTCACACGGAAGAGGTCACTGGTTCGAAACCAGTATCGCCCATGCTAGTAAAAGCACTGATACGCAAAGCTTCTAGCTCTTGCAGGGAGAGCCTTTTGAGAATCCAAAATTCTCATTAAGCCTCTGTTAGCGGGTGTGGAAGGATACAGGCGTACCAATTATCCGGATACGATTAGGATAATTGAGCTCTAGGCTTGAATATGCCAACCAGCAAGACTTTTAAGGCTTCGACAGGTACTGCCCAACCAGAGAAACGCCCACAGCGACGCAAGACTCCAGAGGGAAGCGTTTCTATTAGAGTGAGCAACGGTTGGCTGCGGCTGTACTGGACTTACCAGGGCAAGGCCAACTATTGCTACCTAGGAGCCAAGAATACGCCCACGAACCGAGAGCCGGCTAAGAACCGGGCTGAGCTACTGGCGGTAGACCTGAAGAACGGCACCTTTGACCCTACGAAGGCAAAGTATCGTCTGTTTCCGAAGGAAGAGGTTTGACGATCCACCCACCGTCCGCTACCAAAAGTGGTCGCTGGAAAAAGACGTCTCCATGGTTCACATATATCCCCGTCCCCTTCTCCGAGTTCGCCGACGTCGTCAAGCAAGACCGTCCCGAAACCTTTCTCGTCTCCGACAGCGAACGGATAGACCTCTCCAGCATCGACACCAAAATGATGGAGTTGGCCGAAATCTACCTCGAAGCGCCTAAAATCATTCTGCTTGACCGTTCTCTCTCCAGCATTTTGGCTAGCGTGGCCATTCAGCCCAAAGCCGTCCCCATGCTCAACTTCCCCTTCGACCGTCGTCATCTCACCGTCGATGACGCCACCGTCGCCCTGGCCCACCCCTTCAACCCGGCCCTCGGCATCCCCACCCTCAAGAAGACATGTTCCGCCAGACCTTCAAGTTCAGGAAGGGCGACTGGCTGTTGGCCAGCTACGACCCCACGGGGCTAAAGGCACTGCCGATTCCCATCCACACCGAAGATGCTAATCAGAGCATTTTGACCTTTGTCGAACAGCAAAATAGTGATGGGCAAGAGACCTCGGCAAAGAAACCGTCGCCTGTCAGTTAGGCTAAGCATAGTCACACTGCTGGTAACCGCTGCGGAGGCAACCTATGACTGTTAGCCAACGTCACGCCTACTTTACGACCGAGGACTATCTAGAAATCGAGCGCATTAGCCCCATCAAGCACGAGTACTTGCAGGGGCAGTTGGTCGCCATGGCGGGGGCGAGCAAGGCCCATGTGATTATTGTTGGCAATCTCTCGGCTCTCTTAGTCAACCACCTGCGGGGAACCGGCTGCCTCTCCTACGCCGCCGACATGAAGGTGCGGTTGCCCGAGCTGGATATTTTCTACTACTCCGATCTGGCAGTGACTTGTGACGAGCGCGATCGCGCTTCCAGCGAAGATTTTATTCTGCATCCCAAGCTCGTTGTTGAGGTGCTGTCAGACTCCACCGAAGCTTTTGACCGGGGCGATAAGTTTGCGGACTACAAAACTATTCCAGAACTAGAAGAGTACGTGCTGATTCATCAAAAGCAGGTTTTGGTCGAACGCTTTCAGCGCAAATCTGAGCTTTGGGTTCCCCAAATTTATCGAGAGGATGACACGATCGAGCTGGATAGCATTGGGTTTGCCGGTGCGATCGCAGACCTATATATCAATCTTGAACAACTAATCTAGGTCGCCTTGGTCCCTGCACTATTAGGTTTTGGGTAAACAACACCCATCGGGATAGGAGCTATTTAATCCCTTCCTCCCCTGGGCGAATCTTTGTAGATTGAGATACAATTTATTGACAATTCCCAGAACCCCCAGAAACAAGGATCTTCAGAGATTTGACTACGCCCTTCACATGGGAGAGGTCACGGGTTCAAAGCCAGTATCGCCCATGCCCCTTGAACAACTAGAAAAAGCACTAGGAGCTTCGCCATAAATCAACCTTCGGCAATTTTTGTCGCGATTTTAGTAGATGAAGGCCTTTAGTAGTTTGTGGCTGCGGCATAGAACGCCAAGTGCGTTGTTCCATACTGCTTTTGCCGCACCAGTTCAAGACCAGCGATCGCCTCGGGTTCCCAGGCGTCTGGACTGTGCTCAACGGCCATCTCGCCCGTGGGCTGAAGCAGATTTAGGCTCGCGATTCTTTCTAGTACCAACGGGTATAGCTCGCTAGCGTAGGGTGGGTCAAAATAGATGCAGTCGAAGGGTTGCCCATGCAGTCGCGAGAGCTGCTTTACTACGTCGCCCTTGAACAGGCTAATGGTTTGATCGCTCTGAACGACCTTTTGCCAGTTTTCGCGCGTTGTGGAGTAGGCCTCCGGCGACTTTTCGATACCTACCACCTCGGCAGCCCCACGACACAGTGCCTCAGCTCCCATAGCCCCGCTTCCCGTACACAGGTCGAGCCAGCGGCAGTCTGCAATCCGCCTCTGCCAGATATTAAATAGCGCCTCGCGCACTCGCGCCGAAGTGGGTCGAGTGTTTTCTCCCGGCAGAGTTTTGAGGGCGCGGTTGCCGTAGATTCGCAGCATAGCTAGGCCACGGCCACAGGGCTCTGGACATTGACCAGAGCCACAAAGTTATCCAGCATAATGAGGCCCGCTGGAGAAGACTTTTCAGGATGGTACTGCATAGCCATGATGTTGTTGCGGGCGATCGCGGCGGTCACAGTTTGGCTACCGTGGGTAGTCATCGCGGCGTTTACCGATGGGTCTACCGGCTCAGCGTAGTAAGAGTGCACAAAATATACCCAGTCGCCATCGACAACGCTCTGCCACAGCGGGCAGTCTGGCTGGGTCAGCGTCAGCTGGTTCCAGCCCGTGTGGGGAATCGTGATTTCCGGTTCTGTTTTGAACTTTTTGATGCGTCCAGGAATAATTCCCAGTCCCGGTTCTACCCCTTCATCGCTACCGTCGAAGAGCAGCTGTAGACCCAGACAGATACCCAGAAAGGGCTTGCCGTTGGCAACTTGCTCTAGCAGCGGCTCTACCAGACCAGTTTCTCGCAGGTGTCGCATGGCGGGGTCAAACGCTCCATCCCCAGGCAGCACTAAAGCATCAGCAGACTCTAAATCAGCGGCAGACTTAGTGACGTGCGGCGTTGCTCCAGCCAGCGCTAGCCCTTTGCAGGCCGAGTGCAAGTTGCCCATGTCATAGTCAATGACGGCGATGTTGACCATACCCTCTCCCGCGCTGTTATCTACCATAGCTTGAATTCCCTCCTTCCTCCCTGCCCCGTCCACTCATCTACTCGCAAATGCTCCTCACCACCTTCGCCCCCTGGCGTGCCCACCAGCC
>JBARUP010000138.1:0-7368 GCA_049645805.1 Nodosilinea sp. | reverse complement strand
GTACGGAGTCTACAGGTACCGCAGCTTCTGTCGCTGGAGGTACCGCAGGGTCAGAAGCTGCCGCCGGGGTGAGCCCGGCGGAGGGCAAATTATTGATAGCCGCCAAGATATCCTTAGCCTGGTGAAACTGTTCTTCAGCCTGGGGAGACACCATTTTTAGCAGTATGTCTTTGAAAGCATCGCTTAGGGACGAGCACTCGTCGAGCTGAAGCTTGATCTGAGTCAAAAAATTGCTTTGACTAAACCGTGGAATAGCCTCATTTGATAGGCCTGTGGCCATCTGCACAGCAATGATGCCAAGGGCAAAATGGTCAGGGGCAAACCGGATGTACTGCCGGTGATTGATCTGCGGTAGGTAAGCCGACTCAGCACTAGGAATAATAGAACCGCCGTTGGATACCACTATATTGGGCTCTGGAGCGCTGGTGTCTTGAATAAGGCCAAAATCAACTAAGACTAAATGTCCACGATCGCGGTGTCGAATCAGGTTATTGGGGTGCAAATTTTGATGAGTAATGCCGTGGTGCTGAATAATCTCAAGAATATTCAAGCTTTCTTTCAAAAAGCTTTGCACCTCGACTTCGGTCTTTGGCCTTTGCTCAGCTAACTCCGTTAGCAGAGAGTAGCCAGAAATATAGTTACGAACCCAGTAAAATTCTTTTCCTTCCTGAACGGTTGAAATATTCTTGGCAATGGTATCGTACTCACCCATCCGCTTGAGCAAACTAACCCGTTTTGCCAGTAAATCATTCAGAAACTTGAGGGTAATGGTGTTGTGGGCCGGCAGCTGCAGATGCTTAACAATGCACTTTGGCTTAGCAGGGTTGCCGTGATCCGTCATCAGGTAGGTCTTGGTGTAGGCCTTAGTACTGACAACCCGAATAAACTGAAACCGCCCATCGATGAGTCTTTTCACAACCATTAGATTTGCTGGGGTTTAAATGCACGGTCGAAGTTGAAAAACCCGACCCTAAACAGAGGGCAACTTGCTGTTTTTGGACTGTTTTCTAAAAGGCCTTGATACGGGATATCCCCTCGTATCAAGGCGAAAAATTTAGCTGTGCTAGCCTCCTATGGTCGTGGTGACAACTTCAGGAACTAAGGAGCAGAAACCCGAAAGCCAGTTGGCTAAGCCTAAAGGCCGACAGCTAAGATAAAGCGATGACCCATCAGCAGCAATACTACTATGTACTGTGTAATCTATGACGGTAACTGTAACCTCTGCGTCAGTCTTGTGCAGTTGCTAGAGCGGCTTGATCAGGGCATGCAGTTTCAGTACGTGCCGATGCAGAATGAACAAACGCTGGCTCGGTACAGCGTCTCTGCCTCAGACTGTGAAGCTGGCATGATCCTGATCGACCAGCAAACGCCAGATCGGCGCTGGCAGGGCAGCGACGCCGCTGAAGAAATTGGTCGTCTGCTGCCTGTGGGCGATATCTTTGTGCAGGCCTACCGTGCGCTGCCGGGGGCCAAGCAAGCGGGCGACCAGGTCTATGCCTTCGTGCGCGATCGCCGCTACGAACTATTTGGCCAGCGCCAGAAGCGCTACGATTCGGCCTATCCTATCTGCGACAGTCAGCGCTGTGATTCTCAGTTCTAGGAGGTATTCTCAGCATGCCTACCCTAGATCTTCTAAAGATGAAAAATCTGGCAGCAAACGTTATGTTTGCCGCCGGGGATGAATGAGCCGTCAGATCATGGCTTTGAAGCGTTTAGGGGTATTGCTGGATACAGGTATGAATCAAAAGTCAGATGGCCCCTCGTAGGGGCAAATGTCCATTCGCCCTTACCCAGATTTATGCCGTTATTCAGTAACGCCCGTCTAGGCTACTGCGCCCAGGCGACCGTGTTTTCATAAAAGGTCTGTACGGTGAGAACTTCAGGCCAGTTAGCGTCTGCTTTAGCAACATTGCCGGGAATATCCTGGGTCCACTCCTGCTTTACCTCAGCGCTGTAGTTAAGGTAAAGCTTGCTGTCAACAATCGTCCACTCGCGGGGATCGACCGAGGCCAGATTGCCTTCGCTCATGGCCTTGGCGCAGTAGCCGCCGTACTGGGGCGCATAGGACTCGGGGTTGGCGGCGAATAGAACCCGGTTTTCGTCGCTGCTAAAGCGCCACGTCGCTCCATTCCAGGTGTACTCATAGGCTGAATCGCCAGGAACAGCCTTTCCTTCAGTAAAGTAAGCCACTGGATCAGCGCCGCGAATCGCTACATTGCTGGCCGACTCGACATAAATTTGAGTGTGAGGGGGTTCAGTAGCCTCTACTACGTCAGCTCCGGCGCAGGGGTTGGCGGTGGCGCAGGGATTGGCGGTAGCGCAGGGATTGGCGGTAGCGCAGGGATTGGCGGTGGCGCACGGGTTGGCGGTGCTAGCGGCCCCAGCGCAGGGAGCCGCAAAGGCAGTGCTGAGGGCGTTGGGCAGAGCCATCGCGCCAATGGTGAGGGTCGAAGAGGCTAGGAGAACAGCCAGGTATTGAATCTTCATAGCAACCTTGAAAGTACAGCAGTATCGGCCCACAAGAACCGGTCTCAAACCATGGCAGACTGGGCAACTTCCCTGGCTCAGAGCAAATTTGCGTGAGATTGTGCCAATAGAAATTTACCAATGCCTGGCGTTGTCATCACTAAACGCGGCTCGCCTGAGGCCTCTGTGAGCACATTCTGAGAAACCGTTGAGAATACTCTTGCTGAGGCGGTGTATCTACAGATGACAGAGGCCAGTACCGGCTGAGTACTCTAGAGCAGCAGGGCAGCTTTCTGGCGATAGCGCCACCGCTGCCTCTCCACCCTATTACTCGTCAGCGAGGATAACTGCTATGACTCTGCGATCGCACTGTGCTCTAGTCACCCTCAGCATTTTGGCCACGATCGCTCTAGTTACTACGGCTGAAGTTGGCCCTAGTCAGGAGCAAAGCCCTCTTTTCGTAGCTTCTGCTAAACAGATTCAGCATTTGTCATTCGACCTGCATCGGTAGCCCGATGTTTGGCACGGTCCACCAGCGGATGAGTAGACGCATCCCTTAGCAGTCTGGCCCTATGGCGTAGCAACACGCTACTGCGGAATAACCCGCACGCGGGCGAACTTGAGACCGCTAACCCCCTGCAGGGGCTCCACAATACCCTGCTCCACATCGCTGTCCACAATGCCCTCGCGGCTTAGGTAGCGCAGATAGCGCTCATACTCCTGCCACTCTTCGCTGGTGGAGTAGACCACCGTAAGCATGCCGGGCTGGGTAATGCGATCGCCCGTTTCGGCATCGCAGGCTTTGTCGATGCGCTTCTTGACGATCTCGTAGCGGGTGTCGCGGGTGCCCCGCACGTTGAACAAGCTCTCGGTCGTCTCATCGTGGACGATATCCACCGTAAAGCCCTGTACCAGCACTAGGTGGGTAATGGTCATATCGGTGTCGTAGATCGCCTTGAGGGTGAAGCCCTTACGAGCGCAGTCGCACACCGCCCGCAGCTGCTCATAGCGCAGCGACTTAAGCTGAAACTCGGTAAAGCTGGTATCGATGGACTGACCGGCGTAAATCATGTGGTCGATGCCGTCGGTAGCCTCTAGGTCGCAGTAGTGGGCAGTAATCGCCTGCATAGACTCCTGCCAATGGTTCCAGGTATCACGCAGCAGCCCGTTGATATGGCCAATGGTTCTGTCGTACACGGCGCGGGCGGCGTAGACACAGCCGTGGTCAGCGTGGATAGCGGCCTTGTACTGAGCGATCGCGTCACCGGCCTCAGTACTGTGCTGAGCAAAATAGGCAAAATGCACCTCCACTTCTTCCTGGAGATAGCGCAGCAGCGTTACCTCCGAATCAACGGTGACGCCCTCTTTTAGAGTTGTGATGTAGTCAACGAGATCTAGGGCTAGCTGCCCGACCAAGGCGTTGTTCACAGACTGATCAGCCGCCTTGACGATAGCCAGAGCGAGGTGCAGCTGGGTCAGCAAATCTTTCTGAATCGCTCGGTTGCGTTCGTCCGAGGAGCCGCGAATGTCGGAAATACCGTACAGCGGGTAGACGTCTTCAAACAGAATGGGATTAGGGGGCAGGCCCAGGCTAAGACGCTCGGCCTCCTCCTCAAATCGCCAGCGCACCGAAGGGTGAATAGTGGTGAAACGGTCCTGCACACTGTGGCGCATAGCCGCCGTCAGGGCTGGAACTAGCGTCATCGCGTGGCTACAGTCGGATTGGTCAAACGCGTAGGGCTTAGTGCTAGTAATCCCCACTAGCCCAACCATTTGGGCTGAGCGGTCACAGAGCTGAGCCGTGCGCATCACCAGGGGAATTAACAGCAGCGATCGCACCCCTCGATTAAGCATGTCCACTTCGCAGGGGGTGGTACAGTCGAGACTAAGATCAGGCACATTGATGACTGTCTGTCGGTTAGTGGCCCGCAAAAACGCCGACTCCCGCAGATCGTCTACGCCATAGGTATCAACTTGCCACTCAGGCTGGTCTAGCTGGGTGAAAAGCTGAGCCTGATTGTTTTCGGCACTTAGCAAGAAGCTGTCAGAGGCGTTAAACAGCTGCTTCATCAGCTCGTTGGCCTGCTCAAAGCGGCGTGTTCCCAACACCGACTCTTGGCCGACAAGCATCTCAATAAGCGCCTTTGATGTCTCCCGCTCGGTAACGTCAACACCTTCAATTAGCATGCAGCCGCTGACGGTGTAGTTACTCGGCTTAAGGGCCGACAGCAGCTGCTTGAACGCTGGTTCTTTGCTCAGCAGCTGGGTGGCGACCTGCTCGTGGCTGGGTGGCTCAGTCCAGCAGGCCGCAAGGCTGGCTTCTAGCTCTGGGCTGATGGCTGTGATCCTCAACCCTTCTTGAGCGGTGCGCAAGCGTAGCTCAATCTGTCGCAGCTGGTCTGTTTCTGAATCGACTAGAGCTACCACCACAGGCTCGTGGAGCAGCCGTTGAGAAACCAGACCGGGTTGCCCATAGGCATAGTTGAGCAGCGCGCTCAAAAAATGCCGCCGAAACCGCTCCTGCAGCACCTTTTGATGAGCGAGTGAAAGGTGCTCAAAAAAGCTTAGGTTAAGACAGCTACCCTCGGTATGAGTACCCGTCAGGCGGCAAAAGTAGCGGTTGGCAAACAGCACTGGATGGGGCTGAGGCCCAGCTCCTACCTCAGCAACTACGTCTACCACCGCCATGACCAGGTGGCTATAGTGCTGAACGAGTTCTAGCCAGGGCAGCACAGAGTGCACCTGGTTTGTGAGGTAATCAGGGGTCTCACCCTCTTGGCGATAAACGTTGCGATCGCCCAAAGTGTAGCTAGTGTCGATCACAGGCATACCCCTGGAGACTGATGTGTTGATGGAGCAAGACGATTCGTTGGCCATACGTTGCCTTTGGTCACCCATCACAAGTCTTACAAAGCAACTCAATAGGATTCCGAACTTAACCCACGATCTTTGCGAAACTCAGGGAATTTAAAGAGATGCTGTAAAGCCTCTTTATCTTGATGCACCTTTAGATGTAGTTTTACGTCCCGCCCGGTGGCAGGGGCCGTCCTCCGATATTGTGGTACTCAATTGCAGCAAACACGCTTTGTCAAAGCTGACTCTACTCCTGCTGAGGCCTTCACCCCTTAGAATGAAGATTCGGCCCTAAGGATTGTTCTCCCGCTGAGCTATGTTTGAAGCCCTGTCCGATCGCCTCGAATCTGCCTGGAAAAGCCTGCGCGGCCAGGACAAAATTAGCGAGTCTAATATTGACGACGCCCTGCGCGAGGTGCGCCGCGCTCTGCTAGAGGCCGACGTTAACCTTCAGGTGATCAAGGACTTCATTGCCCAGGTAAAAGAAGACGCCCTGGGTCTTGAGGTCGTGAAGGGGGTCAGCCCCGACCAGCAGTTCATCAAAGTGGTGAATGACGAACTGGTGCGGCTGATGGGCGACACCAACGCTCCCCTAGCCGACTCACCCACTAAACCCACGGTGGTGCTGATGGCGGGCCTGCAGGGTACCGGTAAAACCACCGCAACGGCTAAGCTGGCCCTGCACCTGCGCAAAGCGAATCGCAGCACTCTGCTGGTCGCCACCGACGTGTACCGCCCCGCTGCCGTCGATCAGCTAGTTACCCTGGGTCAGCAGATTGACGTACCCGTGTTTGAGCTGGGTATCGACGCCAACCCGGTTGATATTGCCCGCCAAGGAGTCGAAAAAGCTAGGGCCGATGGCATCGACACAGTCATTGTAGATACGGCAGGCCGCCTGCAGATTGACCCCAAAATGATGGCCGAACTGGCCGACATCAAGACCGCCGTTCAGCCCGACGAGGTGCTGCTGGTTGTCGATGCTATGACCGGACAGGAGGCCGCCAACCTCACCCGTACCTTCCACGACGAAATCGGTATTACCGGAGCCATTCTCACTAAAATGGACGGCGATGCGCGGGGTGGGGCAGCCCTGTCGGTGCGTCAGATCTCGGGTCAGCCCATCAAGTTCATTGGCGTAGGCGAAAAGGTGGAGGCGCTCCAGCCCTTCTACCCCGAGCGCATGGCTTCGCGAATTTTAGGCATGGGCGACGTGCTCACCCTAGTTGAAAAGGCTCAGGAAGCGGTTGATCTTGGCGATGCCGAAAAGCTTCAGCAAAAAATTCTCGAAGCCGAGTTTGACTTTGACGACTTTCTCAAGCAGATGCGCCTAATGAAGAGCATGGGCTCTTTGGGCGGCATCATGAAACTAATTCCGGGCATGGGCAAGCAAATTACTGGAGACATGCTGGAGCAGGGCGAAGTACAGCTCAAACGCTGTGAGTCGATGATCAACTCTATGACTGCTCAAGAGCGTAAACAGCCTAATCTGCTCTCTAGTTCTCCCAGTCGCCGCCGCCGCATTGCGGCGGGCTCGGGTCACCAGGAAAAAGACGTGGGCAAGCTGGTTAGCGACTTTACTAAAATGCGATCGATGATGCAGCAGATGGGGCGCGGCGGCGGACTGCCGGGTATGGGCGGCGGTTTTCCAGGCATGGGCAGCGGTTTTCCAGGCATGGGTGACGGTATGCCGGGGCCACCCGGTATGGGCGGCTCTCAGCCAGGCTTTCGCGCTCCCAGCAACAAGCGACAGAAAAAGCAGAAAAAGAAGAAGGGCTTTGGCCAGCTGTAGACAGGTGAATCCAAACCCAGTTAGACAATCATCAAGTGGGTTTGCTTGGTAGGACTTAGCACACGATACATCGTGAGACCATCCGATGCATTTATGAAAGCGTTTGCTAAGACCACACTCATTATCGGGGCAGTTTTTGGCATTCCGATGGGCATTCTGGCTAGCGTTGCTCTGAGCTTTTTGACCAGGATCTGGTTTGGTCTGGCGGTTACCGCCTCTTCAGGGCTTGCGTTTGGACTTTTGACAGCAGGGTTTACGGC
>JBARUP010000137.1:0-9304 GCA_049645805.1 Nodosilinea sp. | reverse complement strand
ACCTATCAACTTCGGCAGCAGAGCAGTAGTGGTTTCTGCTCTGCTATCTCTGGGGCTGGTGTCGGCGGGCAAGCGGCTACATCTGCTTGCCCCCCTTGAGATGTCAAGTTTTGATCTGCTCACCCGCCTGCAGACTCAGGGGACGCCAGACCCTCGGCTGCTGCTGATAGAGGTGACCGAGGCCGATCTCGAAGCCTACGGCTGGCCTCTCTCAGACCAGGTCATCGCTGATGTTATCGCCGAGGTGCAGCGCCACCAGCCGGCGGTAATTGGTTTAGACCTGTATCGCAATATGCCGCAGGCAGCTGGCCAAGCCGCTCTGGCTCGGGCCTTTAAGGCATCGAACGTGATTGGCATTTTTAATGTAGGTCAGCAGAGCGATCGCCTTGAGGTATCGGCCCCCGCCGCCTGGCCCGTTGACCAGGTAGGCTTCAACGATTTAGCCATCGATCCCGATGGAGTGCTGCGCCGCAGCCTGCTGTACGTATCGGCCTCAGAACGTCCGTTTTACTCGTTTCCGCTGCGGGTAGTGCTGGCCTACCACAGCGATCTGCCGTTTCAAGTCGATCGACAGAATGACCTGCTGCGAATTGGCGACGCCGAGTTTCCGGCCCTGCTAGAAGGGGATGGCGGCTATACCGACATCGATAACGGGGGCTACCAGGTGCTGATGAAATACCGCACCCCTTATCAAGCTTCCCCTAGGCTGACGATCGCTCAGGTGCTGGCCGGGGCCGTGCCGAGTGACTGGGTGAAGGGCCGCGTTGTGCTGATTGGCTCCACGGCCCCCAGCCTGAAGGACAACTTCTTTACACCCTTCAGCCGGGCCCAGTCGTCGCAGTTTGTGATGTCTGGGGTAGAGATCCATGCCCAGAGCATTAGTCAGCTGCTGGACGCGATCGCAGGCCAGCCCGCCCTGTACCGCTTTATGCCTCAGTGGGGCGAGTTCCTCTGGCTGCTGGGCTGGTCATTCGCGGCTGGGGTCGCGGGCTGGACGGTGCGCCGACCGTCGCTGCTGCTGCTGCTCAGCGGTGCCAGCATTTTGGGCGTTTGGGGGCTGGGTAGCCTAGCTTTTGCTCGGCTAGTGTGGGTCCCCATTGCAGAACCCGTAGCCGCCTCTCTGCTGGCCCTGGGGCTGGTACTCACCCAAAAAGCGCTGTACCGCAGCAGCTACGACCAGCTCACCCTGCTGCCGGGCCGCGACATGTTTCTACTTCAGGTGCAGCGGGCTTTGCAGCATCACCCCGGTACAGCGGTAACGGTGGTGTTTCTAGACATCGATCGCTTTAAGCTAATCAATCAGGCGTTTGGGCATCTGATGGGCGATCGCGTACTGCAAACTATTGGTCGACGGCTGCGGCAGTCTTTGCCCGCCTCGGCCCAGCTAGCGCGGGTCGGTGGCGACGAGTTTGCCTTCCTGCTGCCGGTGCACGATTCATCTAGCGTCGATCGGTGGCTGAGCCGACTACAGACTAATCTATCGGCGCCCTTCTCGATCGCTCGGCGGCGACTCTCAATCACTAGCTCCATGGGGGTGGCGATGGCCGACCGCAACCATCCACCCAGCGCTCACGACCTGCTGCGCGATGCCCACACCGCCATGTACCGAGCTAAGGCACTGCACGAGTATCGCCATGAGGTGTTTACCAGCACGATGCACGAAGAGGCGGTGCGCCGCTTGGAGCTCGAAAGCCACCTGCTCAACGCCTTTGAAAACCATGAGTTTTTGCTTCACTATCAGCCCATTGTGTGTCTCCAAAGCGGCCACATTACCGGGTTTGAGGCGCTAGTGCGCTGGTACCGCCCCGAGGAGGGCTTTGTGTCGCCAGGGCAGTTTATTCAGGTGACCGAAGAAACCGGGCTGATTGTGCACCTAGGCCAGTGGATTTTTCGAGCCGCCTGCACGCAGCTAAAGGCGTGGCAGCAGCAGTTTCCCGACCGGTCGCTGAAGATGAGTATTAACCTATCGCGGCGGCAGCTTCACCAGGCGGATTTGGTCGATCAGTTTGGCGATACGCTGGAGGAGCTGGCGCTGGGCGGCGATCGGGTGCAGCTTGAAGTGACCGAAAGCATGATCATGCGGGATGTTGATGGGGCAGTAGCGCTAATGCACCGGCTCAAGCAGCTGGGGCTGAAGCTGGCGATCGACGATTTTGGTACGGGCTATTCGTCTCTCAGCTATCTGCACCGGTTTCCCACCGACACCCTTAAGATTGACCAGTCCTTTGTGGGCCGCATGGACCAAAGTGACGACGACCGTGAAATTGTGCATACCATCGTTACCCTGGGTCAAAAGCTGGGCATGGATCTGGTGGCCGAAGGCATTGAGACTGAAAACCAGCTCAAGCAGCTGCGGACCATGGGCTGTCGACGGGGACAAGGGTATTTATTTGCTCAGCCCATGGGCTGTGATGAGGCTACCGCTCTGCTAGCTAACCCTTGGCCCTGGGCCGAAGCTAGCCTGCCTGACGAAGCCCAAACCGCTTAAAGGTGGATGCTGGTTGGTCAACATTACATAACACTATGTTTTGTGCAGAAGTAATAGGATGAGAGAGCAGCTTTTTGTGCTTCAGGGCACAGTTAAAGAAGATTTATAGAGGTTGGCGACCAAGGCTGCGCTCGTTTCAGGAGCCTGCAACTCCACAAGTTGACTGGGCTGGGTCGTCAAAGGTTTTGAAACCCAGCTAGTTTGCTGACGATCCTCAACGGAATCGCTACGCAAGTCGCGGCAAGGTCGCGTTTTGGGTAGCTGTGACTGCGGAACTATCAGCTGAGCCGTCGACCTCAGGGACCAATAGGAGGTCAAACCATGCCCATTGCTAGTATTAACCCCGCTACCGGAGCGGTACTAAAGGAATTTACGGCCCTAGACGACAGCGAGATCGAGCGCAAGCTTGCCCTGGCCGCCCAAACCTTTGTTGTCTATCGCAAAACAGCTTTTGACCAGCGCGCTACCTGGCTGCGCCAGGCTGCCCAGGTGCTCGACGACAACAAAGCCGCCTACGCCAAAATCATGACCCTGGAGATGGGTAAGCCCCTGGCCGGGGCCGTGGCCGAGGTCGAGAAAAGCGCCCTGGTCTGCCGCTACTACGCCGATCACGGCGCTGACTTCTTGGCCGACGAGCCCGCCAGTACCGACGCCAGCCGCAGCTTTGTGCGCTATCAGCCTCTTGGCCCTGTGCTGGCGGTGATGCCGTGGAATTTTCCCTTTTGGCAGGTGTTTCGTTTTGCTGCCCCGGCCCTAATGGCCGGCAACGTAGGCCTGCTCAAGCACGCCTCCAATGTGCCCCAGTGCGCCCTGGCCATTGAGGAAATTTTTCAAAAGGCGGGACTGCCCGAGGGGGCCTTTCAAACCCTCCTGATTGGAGGCGATCGCATTGCCGCTCTGGTTACCGACGAGCGGATTAAAGCCGCCACTCTCACCGGCAGTGAGCCAGCTGGAGCCAGCCTAGCCGCCGCCTGCGGTGAACAAATCAAAAAGACGGTGCTTGAGCTAGGCGGCAGCGACCCCTTTATCGTCATGCCCAGCGCCGATCTAGAGGCCGCGATCGCTACCGCCGCCGCTGCCCGCCTGCTCAACAACGGGCAGTCGTGCATTGCCGCCAAGCGCTTTATTGTTCATGACTCCATTGCGGAGCGGTTTGAGCAGGGGCTGAGCGAAAAATTTGCCGCCTTAGTAGTCGGCGATCCGGCAGCGGAGGGCGTTACCGTTGGCCCCATGGCTACCCCCGATATTGCCGCCGAGCTAGAGCAGCAGGTCAACGCCTGTCTAAAGGCGGGGGGCACCGCCCTAGTGGGCGGTGATATCGCGACGCTAAAGTCACAGCTGCCCGCTGAGCTTCAGAACGGTAACTGGTTTCCGCCCACCATTTTGACCGCCCTGCCCCCCGGCACCCCTGCCGACCAGGAAGAGTTCTTTGGCCCGGTGGCCCTGGTGTTTCGCGTGGCTAGCCTGGATGAGGCGATCGCGCGGGCCAACGACATTCCCTTTGGCCTGGGGGCCAGCGGCTGGAGCCAGGATGCTGGTGAGCAAGAGCGACTGATTGCCGAGCTAGAGGCCGGAGCCGTTTTTATCAATGGTTTGGTAAAGTCCGACCCACGCCTGCCCTTTGGCGGTATCAAGCGCTCAGGATATGGCAGAGAATTGGGTCGTCAAGGCATTCACGAGTTCGTTAACCTGAAAACCGTATGGGTTAAATAAATTCGCTACCCAGCCCGGTGCTAAGACTACGGCGTCCCTGCACCTTTCTACCGCTTCTCGATCCAAATTACCCCTAACACCACGTCATGAATACCGCCGAACTGCTTGTCCAGTGCCTTGAAAATGAAGGCGTCGAATACATCTTCGGTCTGCCGGGGGAAGAAAACCTGCAGCTGCTCCAGGCCCTAAAGCGATCGTCGATTCAGTTCATCACCACTCGCCACGAGCAGGGAGCGGCGTTCATGGCCGACGTGTACGGGCGGCTAACGGGCAAAGCGGGGGTGTGCCTCTCGACCCTGGGGCCAGGAGCAACTAACTTAATGACGGGTGTAGCCGATGCTACCCTCGACCGCGCCCCGCTCGTGGCAATTACGGGCCAGGTCGGCACCGACCGCATGCACATTGAGTCGCACCAGTACCTTGATCTGGTGGCCATGTTCGCCCCGGTCACTAAGTGGAACGCTCAGATTGTGCGGCCCAGCAACACTCCTGAAATTGTGCGCAAGGCTTTTAAGCTGGCCCAGGCTGAAAAGCCCGGTGCCGTACACATCGATCTGCCCGAAAATATTGCCGATATGGAGGTAGAAGGCTCAGCCCTGCGCAAAGACAGCCAGGAGAAAAGCTATGCTTCCCTGCAAAGCATTCAGCAGGCGGCGATCGCGATTTCCCAGGCCAGCAACCCTATGATTTTGGTCGGTAACGGAGCCATCCGCGCCGCCGCTAGCGAGGCACTCACTGAGTTTGCCACTCAGCTCAACATCCCGGTGACAAACACCTTCATGGGCAAGGGCGTGATTCCCTACACCCACCCGCTGGCGCTGTGGTCGCTGGGCCTACAGCAGCGCGACTACATCAGCTGCGCCATGGAGCAGACCGACCTGATTATCGCGGTGGGCTACGATCTAGTTGAGTATTCGCCCAAAAAGTGGAACCCCGACGGCAAGCTGCCGATTCTGCACATTAGCCTCACCCACGCCGAGATCGACAGCAGCTATATCCCCAAGGTTGAGGTGGTTGGCGACATCTCTGACTCCCTAGACGAAATTCACAAGCGGGTGAAGCGCCAGGGCCGCCCGGAGCCCATTAGCCTCAAAGTGCGCGACGAAATTCGAGCTGACTACGAGCACTACGCCGACGACTATGGCTTCCCAATCAAACCCCAAAAGCTGATCTACGACCTGCGCCAGGTGCTTGGCCCCGAGGACGTGGTGATTTCTGATGTGGGGGCCCACAAAATGTGGATGGCCCGCAACTACCACTGCCTACGCCCCAACACCTGCCTGATTTCAAACGGTTTTGCGGCTATGGGTATCGCCCTGCCGGGGGCGCTGGCGGCCAAGCTAGTGCACCCCAGCCGCAAGGTGGTCGCTGTGACAGGTGACGGCGGCTTTATGATGAACTGCCAGGAGCTAGAAACAGCGCTGCGGGTGGGCACGCCCTTTGTCACTATCATCTTTAACGACGGCGGCTACGGACTGATTGAGTGGAAGCAAATGAACCAGTACGGCGAGTCGACCTACATTCACTTTACCAACCCTGACTTCACCAAGCTGGCGGAGGCCATGGGCCTGAAGGGCTACCGGATTGAGTCAACCGAAGACTTCATCCCCACCCTAAAAACGGCCCTAGAAGATGACGTGCCAGCGGTAATTGACTGCCCGGTAGACTACCGCGAAAACCTGCTGTTTAGCCAAAAGGCGGGAGGGCTAAGCTGCGCGCTTTAGGTCGCTAGGCGCAAGACTGAGGGTTAAGACTGCCTTGTCTCTTAACCCTCAGCATGAATTTACTCCAAAGCTGCCCGGCTAGCACCCTAGTATCGACGAAAACCTAAGGGTCTACCTATGATATAAGGTTCCCATGGTGCACAATCTAGCGAAGTCACCGCTGGCCTGGAGTATTGGGGGAGTAGGCGCGATCGCCCTCGTCATGATCGGTGTTGCTTACCTGGGTCAGAGCATCCCTTCCGCCTCGACGCCAGAGCTAGAGCTTGCTCCGTCCACCTCACCCTGGCAGCAGGGCACAGAGTTGGGCTGGCAGGCTGCCGTAGCGGCTCAAGACGCCCAGTTCCAGACCGACTGGCAGCGGGTGAGCGATCTGTGGGGGCAGGCGATCGCAGCTTTAGAGAGCGTGCCTGCTAACGATCCTAACTACGCCCAGGCCCAGACTAAGGCCGCAGAATACCGAGACAACCAGGCGATCGCAAAGAACCGTCTAGCGGCAGCCGGAGCAGACTCTACCTCTACCCGCGATCTCCAAACGGCCCTAGCCACTGCCGAGCCCGCGTTTACCTTTGCCCCTGGCCCTGCCGCCACCACCGTAGGCCGCTCCGCCGACGGTTTAGCTACCGTAGAACTCTCAGGAAGTCAGGCTACCTTAGTCTTACCTCGCCTGGGCGATGAGCTGACTATGGCCCAGGTTGTTTACGCCCGCCAGTTTGTGGCCCTAACGGCCCCCGATGCCACCGGGCAGCCCTGGCTGTTGGAGGGACTGCGAGCTGCCCAGAGCGATCGCCCCCCGCTGATGCCCGCCGATGCTCCCGTCACCCTCAGCGCTGGTTCAGACACTCTTTCTATCGCCGTGACGACTGCTCCTTAGGTACCTGCTTATTCTTCAGACTGTTTAGAAGTCACTGAGTAAACCGTTCCCCTGAACGAATAAAATTGAGGCTTAGGGAACAGCGCTGTTCCAGTCTTCATATCCAGTCAGGTAAGTTATGAGAGCGTATCGGGCCGCCGCCGTACAGATGACCAGTGAGCCAGACTTAGATAAAAATCTGGCCCAGGCCGAAGAGCTGATTGACCTAGCTGCGCGCCAGGGGGCAGAGTTGGTTAGTCTGCCCGAGAATTTTTCGTTTTTAGGTGACGAAGCGGCCAAAATTGCCCAGGCTGACACCATCAGCCGGGCCAGTGAAGCTTTTCTCAAAACGATGGCTCAGCGCTATCAGGTCACTCTGATTGGCGGCGGCTACCCAGTGCCCGCCAAAGAAGGCAAAGTTTTCAACACCGCCCTGCTCGTTTCACCCGAGGGCCAGGAGCTGCTGCGCTACGAAAAAGTGCACCTGTTTGACGTCAACCTGCCCGACGGCAACACCTACCGCGAGTCAAACACCGTTATATCGGGACACCTGCTGCCTGATGTGTTTCCTTCCAAGACCTTTGGCATTTTGGGCCTGTCGGTATGCTACGACGTGCGCTTCCCAGAACTCTATCGTCACCTGTCGCAGCAGGGGGCAGAGGTGCTAGTGGTGCCCGCCGCTTTCACCGCCTTCACTGGCAAAGATCACTGGCAAGTGCTGCTCAAGGCCCGCGCCATTGAAAATACCTGCTACGTTCTGGCCCCCGCCCAAACTGGCTCTCACAACGCTCGCCGTCAGTCCCACGGGCACGCCATGATTATTGACCCCTGGGGTATGGTGCTGGCCGATGCTGGGGTGGAGAAGGGAGTTGCGATCGCCGAAATTAACCCCGATCGTATTTCTCAAGTGCGCCGCCAAATGCCGTCCCTAGCCCACCGAGTCTTTTCCTAGAGCGGCTTTTCTGGGGCAAAGCCCTGGCTAGAACGATCCCCATGAACTCTTTGCGGGGAGAAATCTCATGTACATTGTATGTGACGAGTTGTAGCGGTCTGCATGGCGAATTGGACGAGTGCCCTCATCGGTAGCGACCTGATTAGTTTTCCTACCCAGGTTTTTTCCTCGATATTTAGCCCTAGCCCCTGGCTAGCCGAAGTAGCCGAATCGGAGGCAGAGATAGAGCCGCTGGTGCTTGCCAGCGTGCTGCTCAGCCTCATTGTGATCTACCTGGCCGCTAAGCTTGGTGGCGAGCTGTGCGCCCGCATTAACCTGCCGTCGGTGCTAGGAGAGCTAGTCGGGGGCGTTATCGTCGGCGTTTCGGCCATGCACCTGATTGTTTTTCCCGAAGGGGGAGCCGAGGTCAACTCGCTGCTGATGAACGTGGTCGGCATGACCGCAGGGCAATCGCCAGAGGGGTTGATGCGGGTCTTCCAGGGCGAAAGCGAGGTAATTTCCGTTCTCGCTGAGCTGGGCGTAATCATTCTACTGTTTGAAATTGGCCTAGAGTCCGACCTTAAAGAACTCATTCGGGTTGGGCCTCAGGCGGCTGTGGTCGCAGTCGTAGGGGTTGTTGCCCCCTTTGCCGCCGGTACTGTCGGTCTAATTGCGCTCTTCGGTATCGACACCATTCCGGCAGTATTTGCCGGGGCCGCCCTTACCGCTACCAGTATCGGCATTACCGCCAAGGTGCTGGCAGAAATGCAGCAGCTCAGCTCAAAAGAAGGCCAGATTATCATCGGGGCCGCCGTTCTAGACGACGTGCTCGGCATTATCGTGCTGGCGGTCGTTGCTAGTCTGGCCAAGACCGGCGAAATCGAAATTCTCAACGTTGTCTATTTAATTGCTGGAGCCGCTACGTTCTTAGTCGGGTCGATCTTTCTGGGCCGATTGTTCAGTCCTTACTTTGTGAAGGTAGTCGATGAAATGCGCACCCGCGGCCAGGTGATTATCAGCTCGCTGGTTTTTGCTTTTGTCTTGGCCTACATCGCCGCTGCCATTCAGCTAGAGGCTATCTTGGGTGCCTTTGCCGCAGGCCTGATTCTGGCTGAAACCTCAAAGCACAAGGAGATTGAAGAGCAAATCAGCCCTATTGCCGACATGCTGGTGCCGATTTTCTTCATTACTGTGGGAGCCCGCACCGATCTAAGCGTGCTCAACCCCCTAGAACCCGCAAATCGAGAGGGGCTGATTATCGCTTCCTTCCTGGTGGTGATTGCCGTTATTGGTAAAGTGATTGCGGGCTTTGCCATCTTTGGTCAGCCCGGCATCAACCGTCTGGCGGTTGGGGTTGGCATGATTCCTCGAGGTGAGGTGGGCTTGGTGTTTGCCGGGGTAGGAGCTGCCAGCGGCGTACTGACGGAATCTTTAGAGGCGGCCATCATTGTGATGGTGATCTTCACCACGTTTTTGGCTCCGCCCCTGCTGCGAGTTGTATTTAAGGACGATGAGGAGGCGATCGCGCCACCCGCCGCCCAGCTCGCTGAGGAGGTCGAGTCTACTCCTTAAGCAGCGCGGAATGTATAAAGCAGCCT
>JBARUP010000136.1:0-8187 GCA_049645805.1 Nodosilinea sp. | reverse complement strand
CTACACCGTTTTCTCCTTTACTGAATCGGGGGAAACTGCTACGTTTGCAGAGCATTCCTAAGACACTATGGTTGAACGTTCAAAATCTAGACGCCGTAAGACACAAGGCCCTAACATTCTCGCCATCGTGCTTGGCCCCATTGGCATCGCGGTGGTAATGGTGGCAGTGATTGGTACCCTCTGGTACCGCAATCGACCCGAGCAGGTTGCCTTTGAGCCCAATACCACCATTGGTGAATCGGCTTTGGCTTCGGTTCAGACGTTTCCCGACCAGGGGCGTAAGCACGTTGATCCCGGTGAGCCCGTGAGCTACGACAGCGATTTCCCCACCTCCGGCCCTCACGATCCAAACCCGGTCATGCCAGGCGTCTACACAGACGTGCAGCGTCCTGAACAGCTGGTGCATTCTCTAGAGCATGGCAATATCGTGGTTTATTATGACCAGCCAGCAGCCGATACAACGAAGGCTTTGGAAAGCTGGGCCGCTCAATTCTCTGGCCCGTGGGAGGGCATTGTTGTCGCTCCCAAAGCGGGGCTAGGTGATGAGATTGTCCTGACCGCCTGGACTAAAAAGCTGGTGATGCCAGACTTTGATCCGCAAACTGCGGCTACGTTTATTGATGAGTACCGGGGCCGGGGACCGGAGAATCCGGTGCGCTAGAGCAGGGAAGGATGGCGGCTCAGAGACAAAATTGCTGGCCGTACCACTCCTGACGCCACTGCTTCATTTGGTCGATTTCGGCCTGTTGGGTATCGACAATAGTCTGGGCAACCTGACGTACTTCGGGGCGATCGCTTTGACTAGCGGCAGCTTTTGGCCTCCGCCAAAATAGAAGATGTTCTACCTTTAGAATGGTTTGACTGGCAAGCTCGGTAGAGTAGTAATAGAGAGCTAACGCTTACGGAGATTGATTTTCATGAAGTCAAGCTATTTTGCCAAAGGAATTTCGGCTGTGGGCCGCTGGTTCGCTACAACCCTGTTCTGTCTGGCTGCTGTCGCCTTTGTTTGGCAAGGTTCTTTCTTTGCCAACACCTCAGCTCTGGCTGCCCCTGCTGGAGCCTTAGTGGCGGCGGCGGGTCTAGGCGAGCAGGTCAAAGATGCTGCCGATAATGTAGAAGAGGGTTCCAAGAACCTGATTCGCAACGCGGAAGACAGCGTGAAGAGTGCAGCCAACACAAATGCTACCAAGGTGGACGCAGCTGACGACGAAGGAACTTTCGTTGAGCGTAAAGCCAAGCGAGACAGAAACCGGATTGAACAAAGAGCAGAGGAAGATGCCGACCGGACCGCCGCTGCCGCCGAAAAGTCGATGAACGCTGTTGAGCGCGCCGTCGATGGCATCAAGGATGTTTTTAGCGACTAGGACTGACCCCGAGTGGTGAAGTCTTAGCATTGAAGTCAATGTGCATTGGTTTAGTTTATTGATCTAGCCCGTAGGGCCACTCAGAAGCTAGAGCAGTGTACATTGACTAGAAAAATTGTTTACGTCTGGCCCGGCAGAACGGGCCTTTGCAGATATTTGGGTGATTCGACGTAGCCCTGTCGGGCATAAAATCGGTGGGCCTGGTGACGGCGAGCGTGGCAGTGCAATTCAATGCGATCGCACCCTCGCGCCCTGGCCAGAGCAGCGGCAGCGGCTTCGAGAGCAGCTCCTATTCCCTGCCCTCGCATGTCTGGCGATATGCAAAGGTAGCTAATCCGGCAAAAATCACCTGTCAGCGCTAGCTGAGGAATAAAGTGCAGCGAGATCAAGCCAGCTACGGCTCCACCGCTAACCGCAACGAGCAGAACGGCGTCTGGGTGGGCTAGCTGCCGCTCTATGCTAGCTGCCGCAAAGGCAGCGGTGACTGGGTAGCCAAGCTCGGTGAGCAGGGCTGCGATCGCGCTGCGATCGCCAACCTCACCCGTCCTAATAATCATAAGCAGTACCCAAAGCCTACTTTAGCGGCCACCATGCTACCTTGTCTCGAGTAGCACCAGACACTTCCTTCAATCCCTCAGGGTCCACGACTTGAACCTGATCGCTAGCCGCCTCGTTAGTTTTGTTGGTCTGAATATAGCCCGCTTTCATTAACCCTTTCAGCACCTGCTCAACGGTGCGGTGGTTGAGCTGACAAGCGCGGGCAATCAAGTCGATGGGCAGATCAAAGCAGTAGCTTTTGTCATTTTGAGGATTGCTCTGAACCGAGGGACTGTCTAGGCTACGCTCCTGATAGATTAGCGCCCGCAGCAGTGCTGCTACCGCCTGGGGCGGATAGGTGCTGCAGTTGAGCAAGTGATACTGAAACTTCTCTCGCAGCTCAAACAGCAGCACGTAGCGCTGGCAAAAGGTTTTATTTTCTTGGTACAGTGCCTGCACCGTTTGCGCTGGCACCTTGATCACATCGGTAGTTTTGTAGGCTTCAACCAGGCTAGGGAAGGCGCGTACTCCAGGACCATACCCAACAGGCAGGTTGCGCATACCAAAGCAGCCGCCAGGATAGGTTAGGGCAATCACCCGATCGAGGGGAGTGCTGCGCATGATCACGGGGCCGCCATCAACCACTACGTACAGATGTTCAAGCCAGACCTGTGGTCGAAAGGCTGTATAGATAGGCCGATTAGAGTAGAGTTTTTCCACGACTAGAGCGGTGGGGTCGAGGTTTAGCAAGGCCTCGTTCTCCAGGCCCTGGAACAGAAAACTTTTGGTAGTCAAAGTCTCAACCGTTTTCAGCGGCAAACCCTGGCTTTTTTGCCTTGTCATACTGTGCCGTAGATTCTTTACCCCGCCATTGTCGCGCGAAAACTACCCTAGCTCAATTTGTCGAGCGGTCTCTGCGTGCAGAAGGTGATGCAGGGATTTGATTGAATCGTCCCAGCACCCTAAGAATGAGCTTTAGCCTGACTACATCCGGGTGCTGGAGGTGGCTAATGTGGGTTGTTTAGCCCTCGGTGGACCTAGAACAGTTGCCCTTGGGGCCATGCTCATCGCCCGTGCCGTTTCGCAAAGCGTTTTGTAAATCGGCTTCGCTTACGCCTAGCTGAGCGGCGGCAGCAGCTAGGTCAGGACGCGGCGGCGGTTCGGCGGGTAGACCCAGAGCCGTTCTGAGATTGGCTTCGCTGATGTTTAGCTCGGCGGCGGCAGTAGCTAGCCGCTGGCCGCGCTCACCGCTGCCGCTGTGCATGGCGTCTTGCAGGTCGGCTTCGCTGATGCCTAGCTGAGCGGCGGCGGCGGCCAGGTCGGGGCGCGGTGGCGGTTCGGCAGGTAGGCCCAGGGCCGTTTTCAGGTCAGTCTCGCTGACCCCAAGCTCGGCGGCAGCAGCGGCCAGGCGACCGTGGCCTCGCCCTCGTCCCTCAGGCTGCTGTTTCACGCTTTGGGTTCCAGGCGGTTGCTGGGTGGTCTGACTAAAGGCGGCTAGTCCCAGTCCGCCCAGCAGAGCCATAGTTAGACCAGTCGTTATCAAAGGTTTCATCATCGGTAGTTCGCTCATGTGGTTTGGGGTGGACAATTTCTATTGAGCCTGGGCAACATGACAGAACTATGGCCGCTTGATTACGGTTTTGTCATTTTTGTGGTCTGCTGGCGGTGCTAGGCTGTGAGCGCTTATGAACGTTTTACTGGTAGAAGACGAGGCCAAAATTGCCAGCTTTGTGACCCAGGGGTTGCAGGAGCAGGGTTTTGTGGTTGATGTCTGCGCTAACGGCAGTGAAGGCTATGCCCTAGCTGCTGATCGCACCTACGACGCGGTGCTGCTTGACATCATGGTGCCGGGGATGGATGGACTGGCGGTTCTCAAAGCGCTGCGCCGGGCAGGGCATACCGTGCCGGTGATTTTGATCACCGCCCGCAATGAGCTAGATGACCGGCTAGCGGGTCTTAATCTGGGTGCCGACGACTACATTGCTAAGCCCTTTTATGTTGAAGAACTGGTGGCGCGCGTGCATGCGGTGGTGCGGCGCAGCAGCGGCGATCGCCAGAATGTGCTGACGGTAGGCCCCCTACGCCTCGATCGCATTACCCGCGATGTTACCTGCGGCAGCCAGCGAGTAGAGCTAACGGCGCGGGAGTTTAACCTGCTAGAGTACCTGATGCGATCGCCCGGGCGCGTATTCACCCGTACTCAGATTTTGGAGCACGTCTGGGGCTATGACTTTAACCCCAGCACCAACGTTGTTGATGTAGCCATTCAGCGGCTGCGCAAAAAGCTCGACCCGCTCAGTGCCGCCCACTGGATCGAGAGCGTGCGGGGGGTGGGCTACCGCTTTCGCGCAGCGGAGCTGAACGAATGAATCGCGCCGCTAAACGCCGCTTCTCGCTGCGGCTGCGGCTGGCGCTGTGGTCTGCTGCCCTGGCCGGAGGGGCTTTGGTCGGCTTTGCCCTGCTCTCTAGCTGGCTGATCTATCAGGCTAAACTCGATAGCCTTGATGCCCGCCTAGAGCGGGCGATGCCGCTAGCTCGTCCCGGCGGCCCCGGTAGACCAGGCGATCGCGGTGCCTTGCCCGCCAGCCCCGAGACCGCTCTAGCCCAGAACCTAGGTCTGCCTGCCCAGGCTGAGGTCGGCCTCTCGCTGAAGGGGCGAGCTGGCGAGGTTGTCTACCAGTCGCCCCGCTGGCCTGACGCCCTAGACTCAATTTCCTCCCGGCCTGATCGCTCCCGCTTTCGCCGGGGGCCGCGCCGCGCCACCACGGTGTCCACGTCTAGCGGTCCTTGGCGAGTGGCGGTGCGGGCGACGCCCGCAGGTCAGCTCGCGATCGCCGCTAGTCTCGACGTTCTGAGGCAAGATATGGCGGCCCTGCGGCGAATCTATATCCTCACAATTCCGGGACTGCTGCTGGCCATTGGTGGCGGGGCCTGGGGGCTGGCCGGTCAGGCCCTGCGCCCGGTACGTCAGCTGAGCCAAAGCATCGATCGCGTTACGGCCCAGGGGCTGCACCAGCGCATACCCGCCGACCCTGACCCCGAGTTTGCGCCACTCATTGCCGCCTTTAACGCCATGCTAGAGCGCCTAGAGCGCAGCTTTGATCAGGCTTCGCGCTTTAGCGGCGATGCCGCCCACGAGCTTAAAACGCCCCTCACCATTCTCCAGGGTGAGATTGAGCAGGCGATACAGCGGGCTGCGCCCGGTTCTGCCACCCAGCAAACTCTGGGCCAGCTGCTCGACCAGGTAAACCAGCTCAGCAATATTGTGCGCAAGCTGCTGCTGCTGTCGCTGGCCGATGCTGGACAAATGAGCATTCGGCGTCAGCCCATCGATTTCAGTGCCCTGGTGCAAGACCAGCTAGAAGATCTATCGCTGCTGGCCCCCGATCTGGCCGTGAGTGTAGATATTGAGCCAGGGCTGGTGGTGTCGGGCGATCGCGACCTGCTAAGACAGGTAGTGCAGAATTTGGTCACTAACGCCGCCAAGTACAACCGGCCCCAGGGCTGGGTGCGGGCTCAGGTCTATCGTCGTTCATCCCAGGTGCATTTGATGTTGGCCAATGCCGCGCCTTCCCTTGCCGCTGCTGAGGCCGAGCGCCTGTTCGACCGCTTTTATCGCGGCAAAGCGGCTCGCGCCCGGACCACTGAGGGCCTAGGCTTGGGCCTCAGCCTGGCTCAAGAGATTGCCCGTGCCCACGGCGGCGATCTAGTACTGGCCCCCAGCCCCCCTGGCGAAGCCTGGTTTAGACTACATCTTTCTGCTATTTAGTCAGCAGGATGACCGTGGCTCAGCTAGCAGTGCTCAGTTTTAACGGCGTGTCTGCATGGCTAGGCATCAACTCGCATAGCCTTGTAGCGGCGTTGTTTCAGCTCATAGAGCGCCAGCAGCCCTACCCCCACCACCAGCGGCAAAAAGTAATAGACTACCCGATACACCAGCAGCGCCCCCAATAGCTGATCAGCTGAGGTTGCAAAAGGCAATAATCTGGCCAATTTTGCCGGGGCTAAGTCCCCACTTCGAATAAAAGCGATAGCGAATGGTGCTGCCGCTAAGCAGGGCAAACCCTACGCTGTTGCTAATGGCGTAGCTAACCACCGCGAAAGCAGCTTGACTTTTTGCAGTGATGTTTTGATTTTATAGTCATGCTGGGCGTCTTAATAATTGACATTGGTCTACTAGTTTTCACTCTTCGCAAAAGATATTGATCATCTCATTAGATCCCCATACCCTTGACATCTTTGAGCGCAGAGGCATTTTCTAACTGTTTGATCACGCTAAAGCTACCATCAGTTTCTAAAATGACGGCCCCAACCTGAGTTATGTCGCCAATTCCTTGATTGCGAATAGCTGCCAGCACCTCTCCCTCCGCTACCCGCTCGTCTTTAAGAACTTTGGCTCTAAACTGACCTTTGTAAAAGAGCAGCGTGGGCTCTGCTTTAATCAGCCTTTGAACTAGCGAGGACCGGACCGAGAGCCAGCTAAGCACAAATTGGTAGAATACCAATAGACCAAACCCTAGACAAGCCTGAACCAGCGACGTGTCTTTGGACAACAGCATGGCCGCCAGAATAGACCCAAACGCAATGGTGACAACAAAGTCAAAGGAGTTCCACTTCGACAGGGTTCGCTTGCCCGAGATCCGAAGCAAAAAAATGATAATGGTGTACCCCAGACTCCCGACGAGCAGAGTGTGGGCTAGAGAAGACCAGCTATTAAACATGTTTACCTCGCAATGGTGTTCTGAAGATGCTGACGCCCTTAATCTGCAGTTATCATGGCCCCTTAGCGGTCTGCGGGACTCGTCCTAAGGGTATAGCTGGGGCGCGGACAAATTTCTGAAAAGCCATCAGGAGTCAGGAGACGAGAGCGCGTAGCCTTCTGGCTCGTGAATTATCCGCGCCCAGATTTGTCCCGGCTAATATTAATACCCCTAGATGCGGTCTATCACTATGTAATCTGATATCTGCCAATATCATCAAAGCTTGGCAGATATATTCGGATGATGGCTACCTTTCGAATGCCAGCAATTTTTCCGAATTTCATAGCCCCCGAAAAGCACCATGGCGATCGCCAGCGGCAAAAAGTAATACACCCCTCGATAGGCCAGCAGCGACGCCAGTACCGCAGCAGGAGAAAACTGATCTGCCAGCAGCAAAATCACTACCGTTTCAAACACCCCTAAGCCGCCGGGCACATTACTTAATACTCCTGCTGCCATCGCCAGCAGGTAGATCTTCAAAAAGCGCAGATAGGTTAACCCTGCTGCCTGGGGCAGCAGGCTGTAGAGGGTCGCTGCGGCCTGACTCCAATCGAGGCTAGAGACCGCAATTTGAGCCAGGGCAATGCTGAGCCGAGGAAATTGCAGCCGATGCTGGCGAATCGTCAATCCCTTTCGCAGTGCAGCGCTGCCAATGATGTAGAGGGTAACTAACGCGAGAAAAATCAACCCTAGCCCAGCGGTAGAGCGAAAGGGCAATTGTATCTGGGACGGAATCTCAAACGGAGCCAGCAGAAACGCGCCGCCACCCACCGCCAGCAGCCCTAGCCAAAAGCTGACGTTGGCAAAAGCAATCACCTGGGCGATCGCGATCGCAGAAATTCCCCAGCCTGAATAGAACCGATAGCGAATAGCGCGGCCGGTCAACAATGCAAAGCCCAGGGTATTGCTAAGCGCGCTGCTAATAAACGTAGTCAGCGCGATTTTTGGGTAACCGAGCGACAGCCGCAGATGCAGAAAGCCCAGGGCGTCGTACCCGGTCACGGCTAGATAGCCTAGTCCGGCAAAGGTAGCTGCTCGCCCCATCTGAGCGGGGGGCAGCGATCGCAAGCCATCGACAATATCTTGCACATGATAATCTCGGAACTGATGGCTGACCACGACTGCCGCAATTGTCAACAAGACTAGACCCATCAGAGGTGCTAGAAAACGGGTTGACGGTCGCTGGGGGTAGGGCATGGTGAGGCTAATAGCCGTCTTATGGGACGTTGGACAAACAAAAAAGCCGCCGCGATCGCGATAGAAAATAGTAAATATACATAAATGATTCATTCACATACTGATATCGCTTATCAAGTTCTCCTAAAGTAACTCTATCAGGACAAATCAATGAGCAGGTTTAGGCCGTTTTAAGCGGTAAAGATAGGTACTCAGTGAATGGTCAAAGCTGGTGGCTGTTTGCCCTTTTGTCCGCATTTTTTGCCGCCCTCACCACAATTTTTGCCAAGATCGGGGTCGAGTCGGTTAATTCTAATTTGGCAACAGCCATTCGCACCCTCGTCATTTTG
>JBARUP010000135.1:0-5164 GCA_049645805.1 Nodosilinea sp. | reverse complement strand
CCCATCGCAAGTACCCAGCGTCCTGGCTGCCTGCATCAATTACGGTAGTCAAGTTGGCGGTAGCTAGAGGAGCCAGCCGCGCCACAACTTCAGCCTCAAGTAAATCGCCTAGGGCCGGTTTCTCTTCGCTGGGTAGACGACTGTCCACAGTTACCCAGGCGATCTGGACACCGTTTGGCGTACTGGCCTCAGAGTTCTGCACCTTTACCTGGCTGCCGTAGCCGCTGAAATGTAGCAGCACCACGTCGTCTGCCCTCGCCTGCTGCACTAGGTGCTCATCAATGGCGGCTAGAATGTTGTCGCGAGTGGCGTCCCAGTTGGTCAGAGTCACCACATCTTCTGGCTGAAAGCCAAAGCGATGCACCAGCAGCTGTCGCTGCAGCTCAACGTCGGTGGTGCAGCCCTTGAGAGCAATATCTTGAGCCACGCCGGGATCAATAGCGCGTTCGGGGTAAGTGTTGATGCCGACCAGCAGAGCGAGCCTGCGGCGAGCAGGCTGAGCTAGAGCCTGCTGGTACTGCTCTGAACTGGCCAGGAGAGCAGTTCCACCTAGCCCTAGCGCCCCTAGGGCTAGACCTGCCTGCTGCAAAAACGCTCGTCGTTTTAGTATCACCGAGTTGATTGAATCCTAATTGCAGCGTTAACCTCAGCCAATTGCTTCGGGAATCCGCATCGCTTTGGCCAACTCCGCCGCCACCTCAGGACGAGAAAATTCTGGCGGGGGTAGTTCGCCTCGGCGCAGCATCTCCCGCACCTTAGTGCCCGATAGATGGATCCGCTCGTCTTTGGTACTGGGGCTAGTCTTAGAGGTCGCCATGCCTCCCGTGCGGGTGCAGTAAAAGGCGTGCTCAAACTTCATCGGCACAATGCCCAACTCCGACGTCTTAAACTCGTCGAAGATGTATTGAGCGTCGTAGGTACCGTAGTAGTCGCCTACCCCAGCGTGGTCGCGACCCACAATAAAGTGGGTGCAGCCGTAGTTCTTGCGGATTAGCGCATGGAAAATCGCTTCCCTAGGCCCAGCGTACCGCATTGCGGAAGGATTGATCGCAAGGATTACGCGATCCTGCGGGAAGTAGTGCTCAACCATAATCTCGTAGCAGCGCATGCGCACATCGGCGGGAATATCGTCGGCCTTAGTTGCCCCCACCAGCGGGTGTAAAAACAGGCCGTCAACGGTCTCTAGGGCGCATTTCTGAATGTACTCGTGGGCGCGGTGAATGGGGTTGCGGGTTTGAAAGCCAACAACGGTCTTCCAGCCGCGATCGCGGAACATAGCCCGCGACGCCGCCGGATCAATCTGATAGGCCGGAAACAGAGGGTGGGGATCGCGCTGCAGCAGCCACACGGGGCCTGCCAAGTTAACCTCCCCCTGGTCGTAAACCACCCTGACGCCGGGGTGTTTTTCGTCGTCGGTGCGATAGACGTTAGTCGCCTCACGGGTTTTGTCGTAGGTGTACTTTTCTTCCAGCTCCAGCACGCCGACAAAGCGCCCGCTGGGGTCATCTAGGCGCACTAGGCCGCCCTCTTGCAGGGGAGCGGCGACGGTTTCACTCACCGACAGCGTCACCGGGACCGCCCAGGGCAATCCGCTGGCTAAGCGCATGTCGGTTACCACCGGGTCGTAGTCGGCCTTTTTCATAAAGCCGATCAGGGGGCTGAAGCCACCAATAGCAACCATGACCAGGTCAGAAAAGGCCCGCTCATCCAGGCTTACTCGCGGCAGGGCATCAGCCTGGCCTAGAAACTGAGCCTGCTGCTCAGGCGTTGCCAGGCGATAAACTAGAGTGCCACCGTGGGGAGCGATCCCGTCTTTTTGTGAAGTCATTGAGACAAAGCTGCCTTGTGCTGAAAGGTACATGAAGTTTGAGAATAGCCTATCCCCAGCTGCCCAAAGCTACCCCAATAGCTTGCCGGAGGGAATCACCTTTTCTATAAAATTACCAGATGTCGTTCGAATAGATATTGAAGTCACCCATCAAAACTTACTGGGCTCAACGCACTGCCGGGGTTAGCTTCGCTGCGTCGCGCGAGGCGATAATGCATCCTGCGATAGCTAAGGCCACCTGCATTGGTTCAGAAATGCTCGGGCAGTTTGATGGTTACTGAACGTTTATCTGTGGTAGATCCTCCACCAGAGCGGGTGAGAGGGGCCTTTGGACGCAATGCGATCGCGCAGTCTTTCTAGCCGCTGCCGCTCGGCCTCAGTCATGCCCCAGAGGATGTAGCGACTCTCAGCCACCAACAGGGCGACCGTTAGCCCCGCACACACACCTAGACCAAAGGCTGCCGGGCGGTTGTAGGCCAGGCCCAGGCGCACTGTGGACCAGGTAAAATACTGCCGCAGCTGAGCGATCTCAGGCCGTAGACTCCACAGGCTCAGGGGGGCCACCGTCAGCCACAGCAGACCGCTAACGGTCCACCAGCGGCGCAGCATGATAGCTCGCAGGCGCTCTAGGGGCGCGGGATAGCTGGAGGTACCCATAGCCAGGTTAGGGGTGGGCTTCCGGCTGGGGATCGGTCTCACTGGGATCGCCGTAGGCGTGACCGGTGCGATCGCGCCACAGGGCCAGCAGCGAGCTGGCGATAAAAATACTGGAGTAGGATCCCGCCAAAAACCCCGCGATGAGCGCCAGAGCAAAATATTTTAGGGTTTGGCCACCGAAGATGAAGATCGCGACCAGGGGCAGCGTCGTAGTCAGCGAGGTGTTGATCGAACGGCTCAGGGTCTGGTTGACAGCGCTGTCGACAACGTCGTTGATGTGGCTGCCGGGGCTAAGCTTGAGGTTTTCACGCACGCGATCGTAGATCACTACCGTATCGTTGACCGAAAAGCCGACAATGGTCAGCAGCGCCACAATAAACAGGCTGTCAGCTTCAACCCCCTGTACCAGCCCCAGCACGGCAAATAGACCGGCGGTGATAAGCACGTCGTGGGCCAGCGCTAGAATCGCCAGCAGGGCGTAGTCGAGCCTAAAGCGCAGGCTGAGGTAGGCTACGATTCCTGCAAAGGCGACCAGCAGGGCCAGCAGGCCCGATACCAGCAGCTGTTTGCCAATCACCGGCCCTACCGAGTCGATCTGGGTAGAGTTGCTGTCAAAGGGGCCAATAGCGCGATCGAGGGAGTCTTGCAGGGCAGTGCGTTCGTCGACGTCAAGGGTGCGAGTGCGCACCGATAGCACCTGTTGATCATCGCCCAAAACCTGAATGCTGCTGGAGTCGAGTCCCTGTTCCGCCAGGATCTCCCTAACCTCGCCCAGGTCAATCCCCTCGCCACAGATGCTGGTGGCGAGGCAGGCGCGGCTTAGCTGCAGCCGGGTTCCACCAGCGAAGTCAAGCCCCGGCTTGAGGGGGGCACCGAACTGCTGCCACGATATCGCCATGGCTACCAAACTAGCCATTACTAGAGCCGCGGATATGCCCCACCACAGGCCGCGCTGCTGAATAATGTTGAGCTTCATGGGCACTCCTAGGGGCGAAGGGGGCTAGGGCGAATGGCGTCTAGCCCGGGACAAAACAGACTGGGTCGCCGAAACTGGGGCAGGCTAATCGCCAAAAACATCAGCGTTCGGGTACAGGTCAGTGCCGTAAACATGCTGATGAGTACGCCAATACCCAGGGTAAGGGCAAACCCTTTCACCAATCCAGCCCCAAAGTAAAACAGCGCCAGACAAGAGATTAAGGTGGTGACGTTGCCGTCTAAAATGCTCGAGAAGGCGCGAAAAAACCCCGATTCAACGGAGCGGTACAGGGTTTTATCAGACCTCAGCTCTTCTCGGGTGCGCTCAAAGATCAGCACGTTGGCATCTACCGCCATGCCGATGCTGAGAATAAATCCGGCAATACCCGGCAGGGTAAGGGTGACTCCCAATAGATTAAAGGCCGCCCAGGTTAGCAGCGCGTAGACCACCAGCGCAACATCGGCCAGCACGCCGGGCAGGCGATAGTAGACCGCCATAAACACTAGCACCAGGGCCAGACCGGCTAGACCGGCGTAGAGGCTGCGCTGAATGCTGTCGCGGCCCAGGGTAGGGCCGACAGTGCGGTTCTCGACCACTTCCACCGGCAGGGGTAGGGCACCACCGCGCAGCTGAATCGCTAGCTCGTTGGCTGACTCGGCGTCGAAGCTGCCTGAAATCTCTGCGCCGCCTCCGGGTATGCCGGTTTCGGCGTACTGCACGTTCACTTGAGGGGCGCTGATCAGGCGATCGTCAAGGAAGATGCCGATCGCGCGGCCGGTCCCGGCGATCGCTTTGGTCAGCTCGGCAAACTGGTCGCCGCCTTCGTTGCTGAAGCGAATGGAAACCACCCAGCGACCGCTGCTATCTGTACCGGCGTAGGCATCGGTGAGCTTGTCGCCACCTAGGGTGCTGGGCTCAAAAAGATCTGCGATCGCGGCTTCGCTAGCGGCAATATCGCCCTGCAGCCGCTCAATGCGGGCCTGGTCCTCAGCTTTGACAGGGGCACTGTCGGACACAGCGGCTTGGAGAGCGGCAAGCTCACCTAGGTGAGCCTGGAGCACCTGATTCTCGATGCCGAGCTGCTGATTGGTGCCAGCCCGCTGGGCCCGAAAATCGAGCTGAGCCGTGCCGCCCAGCACCCGTTCGGCCTGCTGAGGATCGCTGACGCCGGGCAGCTGCACCAGCAGCTGGTTGTTGCCCAACTGCTGTACCACCGCCTCCGACACGCCGAGGCCGTTGACTCGGCCCTCCACCACGCTCTGCACAACCTCCATATCCCGTTCTGTGATCGTTGGAATAGCTTCGGTGGGCTGCACCTGAATGGTGAGCTGAGATCCGCCCCGCAGATCTAGTCCCAAACGGGTGGGCAGCTGGGTAATAATCACTATGGCGGCGATGGTGAGCGCCAAAATAACCCCTAGCCAAGCTCGATATTTTGCCATAGCGATGTGGATACGGTGTGGGTGCGGATGGGAATGACAGTCCTTGAAATGATGATGAGCATTGCCCCTATACGGGGGAGATAGCCCCTAGACCTTGAGGGCAACCATGTTTTCAACAGCAGTCTCGATCTGTTTTGGCTGCACGATGGTCAACGTCTCTAGCTTACCGTTGTAGGGCGTGGGTATGTCCTGGGACGACAGGCGCACCACGGGGGCATCAAGCTCATCAAAGTAGCGATCGTTGATGGAGGCCACAATTTC
>JBARUP010000134.1:0-4544 GCA_049645805.1 Nodosilinea sp. | reverse complement strand
CTCTCAGAAGCATTCTTAAAGCGCTGTACCTCTGGTGGTCTTCATTTTCAGCAGGTTGAAGTCGATGCTTTTGAAATCGACGATATCTTACACAGCTCTCTAGCTCAAACGCTGGCAGCCTATCAACAGCATTCGGTGACCTCGACCATTCATAGCGACGATTTTGTCCATGCTGCCGCTGACTGGCTTTCTGGTCACCTATTTGCTAAAGCGCTGCCCCAATACACTCACGCTATCCTGAACCCTCCCTACAAAAAGATCAGGAGCAATTCTGCCCATCGCTTAGCCCTGCGAAGGGCAGGTATTGAGACGGTTAATCTGTATTCTGCCTTTGTGGCACTGTCCCTAGCACTCCTCCGCGATCGTGGCCAGCTAGTAGCTATCATTCCGCGCAGCTTTTGCAACGGGCCTTACTACCGCCCCTTCCGTGAGTTTGTTTTAAACCAAGCTGCTATTCGCCATTTGCACCTGTTTGAGTCCCGCAGCAAAGCCTTCAAAGATGATGCCGTGCTTCAGGAAAACGTGATCGTTGTGCTAGAACGCGGCGGTATTCAGGGGCCAGTTACGGTATCTACCTCAACCGACGATACCTTTGGGGATCTGAAAAAGTACCAGCATCCTTTCAAGCAGATTGTGCTCCCGGATGACCCAGAGCGGTTCATCCATGTGCCTACCTCTTTAAGAAAGGATGTGATTGAGGCCACTGCGACCGTCCGATACTCGCTGAGCGAGCTTGGCATAGAGGTGTCAACTGGGCCAGTAGTCGATTTTCGACTTAAAACTCATTTGCGCCCCATGGCTGAAGAGGACACTGTCCCACTGCTTTACCCCAGCCACTTCAGCGACAACGGCATAACTTGGCCCATTGCTGATGCCAAAAAGCCCAACGCCATTGTGCGCAACGCAGAAACTGAAAAATGGCTCTACCCAAACGGCTCTTACTGCCTCGTGCGGCGCTTTTCGTCTAAGGAGGAAAAGCGCCGCATTGTTTCCTGCGTGGTTGATCCGACTTTGTTGGGGAATGCCTCTAGGGTGGGCTTTGAAAATCACCTGAATGTGTTTCATCAGCACAAGGCTGGGCTGCCTAAGACCCTAGCCCACGGTCTAGCGGCGTTCCTCAACACAACCGCTGTAGATGAGCATTTTCGACGCTTTAACGGTCACACTCAGGTCAATGCCACTGACCTCAGGCTCATAAAGTATCCTAGTCGTGACACGTTAATTGCGCTTGGTGAATGGGCCATGGGTCAGAGGATGTTGACTCAAGCAGCTATTGATGAGCAGTTTTCAGCTCTGACGGCATGACCGCTACTAAGGATTACCTTGAGGCCGCGAAGCAAATCATTGTTTCTCTAGGATTACCTAGGGCGCAGCAGAATGAACGTTCTGCCCTGTGCCTGCTGGCGTTGCTAAACCTAGCTCCTGGTAAACCGTGGCGTGAGGCTGGGGCTCCCCTGATGGGCATCACCCCCATTATGGACTGGGCGAGGGAGCACTATGGCAAAGATTACGCGCCGAATACGCGAGAAACCATACGCCGTCAGACAATGCACCAGTTTGTTGATGCTGGCGTAGCTTTGTACAATCCAGACCAGCTAGGTCGTCCGGTCAACAGTCCCAAGGCGATTTATCAAATTGAGCCCGCTGCATTAGCGCTGCTGCGTACATTTAGCACTTCGGCTTGGCATGATGCCTTGAGCAACTACCTAGCTAATCGTGAAACGCTATCTGCCCGTTATGCAAAGGAGCGCGAGCAAAGCCGTATTCCAGTTCAAATTGCCTCTGGCAAAACGGTTGCCCTCAGCCCTGGTGAGCACAGTGAGCTGATCAAGCGGGTTATTGAAGGTTTTGCCCCCCGCTTTGCACCAGGGAGTGTACTGATCTACGCCGGAGACACGGGCAAAAAGTGGGGCTACTTTGATGCTGTTTTGTTGGCAGAGCTTGGTGTAGGAGTCGATGCTCACGGCAAGATGCCAGACGTAGTGCTGTACTACCCCAAGAGAAATTGGTTGCTTTTAGTAGAAGCCGTGACCAGCCATGGGCCTGTAGACGGAAAGCGCCACGGGGAGCTAACCAGGTTATTCTCAAGTTCAGAAGCTGGTCTGGTCTACGTGACGGCTTTTCCAAGTCGTACGGCAATGACTCGCTACCTAGCGACTATTGCCTGGGAGACTGAGGTGTGGGTAGCTGATGCTCCATCCCACCTGATTCACTTTGATGGTGAGCGGTTCTTAGGACCCCATCAAGGCTGAACTAGCCTCACGCTTTGCTCTGTCCCGACCGCTCAAACCCCAGCTCAATTAAACTATTCACTAGTTCCGCGAAGCTCACGCCGCTGGCCTCCCACATCATGGGGTACATGCTGGTAGCGGTGAATCCCGGCAGGGTGTTGATCTCGTTGATTAGAATTTCGCCCGTCGCGTCAGCGTAGAAAAAATCTACCCGCGAAATTCCGGCGGCATCCACCGCTAAAAACGCTGTTACCGCCATGTCTCGAATGCGGCGGGACACATCTTCGGGCAGGTTAGCAGGGATAGTGTGCTGCGACTGGCCGCTGGTGTATTTGGTGTCGTAGTCGTAGAAGTCGCTTTGAAAAGCAATTTCGCCCAGCACCGAGGCCCTGGGGTTTTCGTTGCCCAGTACGGCGCACTCCACCTCGCGGGCGACCACCCCGGCTTCGACAATGATGCGGCGATCGTAGCTGGCGGCGCTGTCGAGGGCGGCTTCGAGTTCTTTGCGGCTGGTGGCTTTGGTAATGCCCACCGACGAGCCCAGGTTGGCGGGTTTGACAAAGCAGGGGTAGCCCAGCTCAGCTTCGATGCGATCGCACAGCTTCGGAAACACGCAGGGGTTTGACCACACCTCGGCCCGGCTCACCGCCAGATACTTCACCTGGGGCAGCCCTGCCTGGGCAAAGGCCGTTTTCATAACAATCTTGTCCATACCCGCTGCTGAGCCCAGTACCCCAGAGCCAACAAAGGGCTGCTGCATGAGAGTAAACAGCCCCTGCACGGTGCCGTCTTCGCCGTTGGGGCCGTGCAGCACCGGAAACCAGATATCGATAGCGTCTACCTGCTCAAACTGAGGCAGCCGCAGCCGGGGAGAAGGTGCGTGGGCACCCGCAGACTGGGGTGGAACGCCAGCAGTCAGAACGGCCTCGGCCTCAGGCCCTGCCTGCCACAGGCCATCTTTATGAATGTAGACCGGCAGCACGGTGTATTTATCGACGTTAAAGCCGCTGGCTAGGGCGCGAGCGATCGCCTGGGCCGATCGAATTGACACCTCGTGCTCGCCCGAACAGCCGCCGAACACCAGACCTACCACTATTGCCATGGACCTACCTTCGCACTAATTGCGGATAGGGTATCACAGCCGCGTTCTCCTGCCGTAAGAAAAAAAAGCCCTGAGATCCCTCCAGGTACCTCAAGGCTTACAATCAGGGTGCATCTACCTTTCCTTACTACGCTTTTAGGCGGGGCGATCCGGACAGTCGGCCAATATTTCCTTGGGTGCGATCGCCCTAGCGGCTGTTAGAGAAGGCCAAAAGTCACTACCGTCATGCCCGGCACCGTTTGGTAAAACTCACAGCTGCGGGGAATGTGAGCTACCGTTAGCACCAAGCGATCGAGGGTGCACATCTGAACCATGGGTCTCGAATGTGGTGCAGAGCTGGGGTCAATTGTTCATCACAGTGCATAATGCCATTGATATACGGTGTGGCAGAGTGAACGGTGAAGTACTTTTTTCTTTCGGATGGTTGGATCACGGGCCGGGTGTGGGAGTTTGGCGGCCTGTGGAATGAGCTAGCTTGGCAGCGCAAACCCCACATGCGTCGCCTTAGTCTGTCGATTCAGGAGCAGGGCGAAACCCTCTGGCTATACCAGGTGGAAGAAACGGTGCTGATGGTCGAGGTCAAGCCCGAGAGCGCTACTAGCGGATCGATCGGGCAGGTGGTGCTGAAGCGACTTATTACCGCTGAGCAGGTGATTGATCGGCTCTGTGCTGCGGTTGATGGCTCGGCCAAATAAGCCTTGGCTCGACCTATCAGCGTCTCGATAAGGATTGCTAAGCGCTAGCCCAAACTGGTGCACCAATCCTCGTAGACTAGTATTGGCAACTAGCGATGCAGCCTCAGGGGCTAGGGCACAGCGTTTAGCCCTGGTTTTGCGGAGGCGTTCTGCGCAAATGTTCTGCGCAAATATTACCTATACGCGAGGATCTAGGGCGTTGGCCGTTTTAGCAATTGTGCTGGTGGTAGTGGCAGCTTACCTGCTAGGTTCGATTCCCACGGGTTATTTAACTGCTCGATGGGCGAAAGGCATTGACATTCGGCAGTACGGGTCGGGCACTACTGGCGCGACCAACGTGCTTAGAACAGTGGGCAAAGGGGCCGCGATCGCAGTGCTGCTGATCGACCTGCTCAAGGGGCTGCTGGCGGTGCTCCTAGTCGCAGCCCTGTGGCCCCAGATTATAGCTCTGGCTCCGGATAGGGTGCTCGCTGCTCAATGGCAGCCCTGGGTGGCGATGCTAGCCGGGCTGACAGC
>JBARUP010000133.1:0-2643 GCA_049645805.1 Nodosilinea sp. | reverse complement strand
TCAGTTCACCCCCCAAAAAGAAAATTTGGCTAGTGAGGTAGATCCACAGCATTAGCACCATCACCCCGCCTACCACGCCGTAGGAGCGAAACTGGCTGCCCAGGCTGATCACGCTGTTGCTGATCAGCTGCTGGAGCATAAGCCACAGCACAGCGGTAAACAGCGCTCCTAGCCATACGTCTCGCCAGGCCACGCGAGTGCTGGGCAGCATTTTGTAGAGCACCATGACCACTAGGGTTAGCGTTACAAATGAGATGCCCAGCCGCAGCCACGACAGCAGCTGTACCTGATCGATACCAACCACCACCACCCACTGATTAACGCCTTCTAAAATCCTTGTCACGGTATCGATCGCAATATTGGACAGCAGCGATACAAAGACCAGCCCTGTCGCCCCTACCACCAGCACAAAGGCCAGAAACCGCCGCCACAGGAAGATAAACGCTACCTCTCCCATACCGTCAAAGCGATGGTGGCGGGGTTTGGTGTGCCAAATCTTGTCAAAGGACCGACTCAGCGCCCCAAAAAAGCCGCTGGACGTAAATACCAGAATGCTAGAACCCACAATACTGGCGCTAGTGCTGCCCGTATGGAAATGAATTAGCGTTGTCTGCACAATAGAGAAGGCATCGGGAGGCAGCGTCTCCTGGGCAAAAATAAGGACGGCATTATAGGCAACGGTGTTCGGGCCAATGAGGAAGCCCACAATGCTCAACGTCACCAAAATCATTGGAAACATAGAGAACAAAGCGTAGTAGGCAAGGGCGGCACCCATCTCTAGGCAGTCATCCTGCTGCCACTTCATCAGGGTGCGGCCAATCAGCTTAGTCCACGCCGACTGGCCCACTCGATACTTAAAAAAGTCGAGCATAGCCGCGTTGTTAATCCAGTGGTGTGCCAGTGCCCATGCGCGTCGCCAGTGTCCCAATCGCGCCAGTTGTTTCCTCATTCTATCGGCCCTGTTTGCTTGTCAGAGTGCTGTGCCAGCAACCTACATTGGCACAAAACATGAAAACTAGAGCACCAAAGGGCAAATTCGCCCTACTTTTGCACAATTGTTCCCGTCAGCCCTTGCCTTTGCAGTCTATACCTACCATTTTGAGCAAGATCAGGTCGTTACTGATAAACTGCTGTGGCAGATCTTGTCGCTGTCTCACAAACCAGCCATCTCGCAACCTAAAGCTGTACGCCACACCGGCTATTGTCAGCACTAGACCTGCTGGTGAGCTACCAGGTTCAGCCAAGGTTTACCTAGAACCCTAGCCTACTTCGATGCCCGACGCTGCTGGGGCAGAAGGTGAGGATCTTTATGTGAGCGCCATACCGTTTTGACAAAACCCATTCTCGACAGAACCCATTGCCAGCTGACTCTTTAAGCAGCACTGCACTGCTGCGGCAGTAAGACTGGCAGGGTGTCTAGTAGGGGGTGACAGTATACCGACCACTGCAGCGAGTGGACTCCGAACGGCTCATTCTCTGGACAGGCTGTTGCTGAAAATTCAAGACACTGAGGATACCTGCTGGGCGATCGCGCCCTTACGCCTCTCTAACGCTTCCGTCACCTGCTTGAGCGGAGGTGAATCGAAGACTAACCTGGCGATCGCCAATCCTCAAGCGGCCGCCAAACAACCGTTGCCCGAACCAGGCAGCATCTACTGGCCACCTGCGATCGCTAGATTCTGCCCTAGTTTGATGGCCAAGGCAACAAGACCTCTGTAGGCGGGCTTAGATGGTCTGCTCTAGTTAACCGATACTTTTACACTAACCTCTTCGCGCTTAGTGGCAGGAGTTATCAGACGGGGTGTAGCAGTCTGCACGGGGGCAACGGCTGCCTCAGTAGTCGCGCTCTGGGCTGCCTCGAGGTCCATTTGGTCGCAAAGCGCGTTTGAGAGAACCATCGCAGCGTAAATGCCGCTCAGATAAAGAACGATGTCAAAGGCTCCAAAGTAGAGGTGAAACATTAGCTTAGCTTTCCTAATTACTCAATATTACTGCTGACCAAAATTAATGGGATTCAAGCCCCGCCCGTTAGGGCGCACCCTTTTGGTCTTTAATGTACTGCTTCAAGACCTCAATCGAGGCACCGCCAACCGACACGGCGAAGTGGCTGGGACTCCACAGAGAGGCTTTGCCCTGAGGCTTGGGTAGTCCAGCTTGGCCATACCGTCTACTGGAAACGCCCTTCATCGCGTTCACCATCTGCGAGATGGCCAGTTTAGGCGGGTACTCAATCATCAGGTGAACGTGGTCAGACTCCCCGTTGAACTCCAAAACCTGAAAGCCCATCTTGCTAGCCACCGACTCGCAGGCAACCTTGATTAGGGCCAAGCTGTCGGCACTCAACACCTTTTGCCGATATTTAGTCACGAAAATAACGTGTGCCTTCAGGTCTGAAACGCTGTGTCTTTCTCGTCTATACACGGCTGCCTTTCGGGTGCCGACCAACTTATAATAACAGCATGAAAGCACGGTATCAGTACAGAATCTACTCCACCGACCAACAGCGCCAAGACCTAGCTAGGCTCTTTGGCTGTTGCCGGGTGGTGTGGAATGATGCGCTGGCATTGTGCCGACAATCAGAGAAGCTGCCCAGCTCTGCTGAGCTTCAGAAAGTCTGCATCACGCAGGCGAAGAAGACGGCAG
>JBARUP010000132.1:0-5608 GCA_049645805.1 Nodosilinea sp. | reverse complement strand
TCTGTCATACGAAGTCTTACCAGGGGTTTGTAGTTTACAGACATTAATATTGTAAGCCCTGCCTGGGCGAATGCTCGGCGAGAGGTAGGGGGTGGATGAGTGAACGAAGCGGGCGCGTAGGTTCCTGGGTGTCTTTCAAACAGGCTTTATCGGCGCGAGATTTTCCCTTTGAAAAGGCGGCGCGTAGGTGAGATGAAACCGCTAAGCGTGAAGGTTTCTTGAAGGAGATGCAGGGACATGTCTTGAAGACGGTGGAGGGATAAACTTGTTATGTCAAGAACCTGAGCCCTAGGACTCGTGGGGTAGGGATGCCTCCTTAGCCCCGTTCGCCCTAGGGCTTAGACTTAAAACAGACCCACTATCACCTACCTAGCGGTCAGGCTCATGACTATGCAAAACTCTACCTCCCCTTCCGGCGAGCGGTCGGCGGAAAAAGTCGATCTCTCTGTGCAAATCGACAAGGATTTGCTCGATCAGGTGACTCACCTTAGCTCTAACCCCAGCAAGGTAATCGATGTTGCCCTACGCCAGTGGCTGCGGGGCGATCGCCGCTACGAAGACGACCTCGTCCGCCACCTGCCCCGCAACCCGACGGTACCTCCCAAAGGAGAGTGGAACGACTAAACCACTCCACTACAGATCCAAAGCCCGGCAATCCGGCTAAATTCTGCCGGACTAGAGCCATCGGTGCGATCGGTTGGTTAACATAGGAACGTTCTGCCCTGTGCCGCTATGCGATCGCGACGTTCTATCCCCGCTTTGGCGACAGAGAGCCAGCCGGACGATCTCTCCGTCTGGATTATGGTGCTGAGCCCGAGTGGCTTAGTAGAGTCGGTGCAGACAGTGGGGGCCAAGGCGCTGCCAGCAACGCTAACGGCCAGCTGGATAGGGCGATCGCTGGGTGAAATCATCTCGTTTGCCAAGCCTCAGGCCCTAGAACAGGCCCTTAACACTCTGTCTACTCAACATAAGTCAGTGCAGATGGCCGGTCGCTGTCCCTTGGGCTCCCACAGCCTTGAGGTGCAGTGGATACTACAGCCGCTGCTAGGTCCTAGTGGCGCTCTGTTTCGGATTGCCGCTACCGGCTACTTAAGTAATCTACACGGTTTGTCGGAGAGCCCGTGGTTGCGAAGCGCGCCCGCACCCGCCCTTGAGCCTGCCCCCGAGGTTCAGGCCCAGGTTCAGATCTACTCGCCTCGCCTCAACCAGATCACCCGCAACGTGCGCTGGACCCTCGATCTTGAAATTATTCGTCAGCAGACGGTAGAAGGTCTAGGCGATCTGTTTAGCGTCGATCGCTGCCTGGTGTTTAGCTGTAGCACCGCTCCTAACCTAGCCCCTGGGGTCGCTACCGTAGCCGCCGAATACTTGGGTTCAGACGACCTGCCGCGTTTGCAGGGGCAGGTGTGGACACTGAGCACATCCCCGGCTCTAAGCGCAGCGGCTCAGGCGTCGGTGGCCGTGGTACCCTCCCGGCAGCCCGACGACCCTTCAACTGTCGCCGTTGCCACCCGCTATCAGAGCACCATCAACGGCTTCATCGTGCTCCACGATCGCCCCGACCGGCCCTGGACGGCGGTTGAGCTAAATTTGCTGACCGATTTAGCCGACCAGGTAGGAACCGCGATCGCCCACGCCACTCTGTTTAGCGCCAGCCACGCCCTGGCGATTCAGCTTCAGCAGGCCAACGCCAACCTAATGGAGAATCAGCGCGAGTTTCAAGAGGCCCGCCGCCAGGCCGAAGAAGCTCGTCAACAGGCCGAAGAAGCCTCCCGGCTAAAAAGCGAATTTTTGGCCAATACCTCCCACGAGCTGCGCACCCCCCTCAACGGCATGATCGGCTTTCTCAAGCTAGTGCTTGACGGCATGGCGGACGACCCGGTTGAGCAGGAAGAATTTATTGAAGAAGCTCACAAGTCAGCCATTCACCTGATGCAGCTGATCAACGATGTGCTCGACATCGCTAAAATTGAAGCGGGCAAAATGCAGATCGACATGGGGCCAATTAACCTCAAAGAACTGCTAGCCGATCTCGAGAACTTTATGCGCCATCAGGCTGATGAAAAAGGGCTAGACTTCAAAATTTTGTTGCCCGCTACCCGCGATGACATTACTCTAAACGGCAACTACCAGCGGCTGCTTCAGGTGCTAATGAATTTGGTGGGCAATGCCATCAAATTCACCCACGAGGGGGGTATTACAATTAGTGCTGAGGTCAAGCCCCAAAAGATCGAGCGGCAGGGCAAAGTCTGGCCTGGTCTAGTCAAACTTAGCGTAGCCGACACCGGCATTGGCGTTTCGCTAGAAAAGCAGGACCGGCTGTTTCAAAGCTTTAGCCAGGTAGATGGCGATCGCACCCGCCAGTACGGCGGCACCGGCCTCGGTCTGGCCATTTCCCAGCGCTTAGTTGAAGCCATGGGCGGCGTGGTGCAGTTCATTAGCATGGGCGAAGGGCTAGGCTCTACGGTGACCTTTACGGCGCTGCTCTATCAGGAGCCAGTAGTAATTGATAAAGAGCCGGTGTATCCGGCCAAGTAGGCTGCCATTTATTATTTAGGCAGGTGGGACTTTGAGATAGGCAGGACGAGCGGTTTGGGCCTGGGTCAGGGTGTTGTGTAGCGCATCCCATTTCTCAGCCACGATCAAGGTCTTCATTTGCTCTAGCTGCGCCTGATACTGGGTCAGGGCATCCAGCAGCGCCGCTCGGTTGTGGCGGGCCATCAGGGTGCCCAGCTCCGGCACGCCGCCGCCGACCCTGCTAGTGTCTTGAAAGCCTGAGCTGGCCAAGGTTTGGGCCAGCGCGAGAAGGTTCGGGTTAATCTCGCTCTGGCAGGCCAAAATCAGGCTGCTGCTCACCATCACCGGCAGGTGCGAGATCCACGCCACGGCGCGGTCGTGCTGGTCGGGGTGGCACTGAGAGAGGTTTGCGCCCAGGGACTCTGCGATCGCCCTTACCAGCTCCAGCGCCGCTGGCTTTGTCATCTCGGTGGGGGTAAGTACGTAGGGGCGGCAGCGAAACAACCCCGGCTCCGCGACCGCTAGCCCCGCCTCCGCCTTACCCGCCATCGGGTGCCCGCCCACAAAGTTCGGCCACAGCGCCGCGACCTGAGGCACAATCTTCCCTTTTACCGAAGCTACATCGGTAATCACGGCCCCGTCAGACAGGTGAGGAATAACGGCCCTGGCGGTAGCCACCACCGCGTCAATAGGGGTGCAGATAAACACGACATCGGCCCCGGCAACCAGGGCTACATCGGTACCGGCTTCGATAGCCGCCCCCATGGACAGAGCCGCCAAGGCGGTTTCGGCGCGGCGGGCAATGCCGACCACCGTATACCCCTGCCGGGTCAGGTCTAGTCCCAGGGAGCCGCCGATTAAGCCCAGGCCCACAATGGCGATTCGTTCCATAGTCTTCAAACCCTCTGCCCACGGTGATTCTTACCAGCATATCGGTGGGGGTAACCCTCCAGCCCTCGCGAATCTTCTTATGCGACAATGGACTCCTACCGCTGAGGCCAGCGGCAACCCTTAGACCCTAGTCAGCGTCAGTCCTCTCAGCGAATTCGCCAGATTCGCCAGACCGCCCTTATCACCTAGACCCATCACTTTGATTGAAGCCCAAGTACACCAACAACTGCGAGCCCTGCTGCGGGAATGGGGAGAGCCAAGCTGGCCCCATCACCTAACGCTAGCGCGGCTGGTGGCGCGGGCGCTGAGGCTGGGGCGCAGCGCTCTGCTGCAGGTGGGAGGACTGTCGGCATACCAGGGCGAGTACCGCCTCAGCTACCTGATCGCTCTAATGATGTGGCCCGGCCCGGCAATAGTAGTGGCCCCCGAGCCTACAGTTCAGCGGCTGCTGATGGTCGACCTGCCGCGCCTGCAAGAAAAGCTGCGGCTGCACAAGCCCGTTCATCGCGGTGACTGCTGGCCGAGCGACGACTTTAGCGGACTGCTGATTACGACGCCTACCGTCTGGCTGAGCGACCGCCTGGGTGGCGAGGGCAAATTCCCCGACGGTATTCCCACCCTCATTGACGACGCCGACTATTTAGAGCAGTGGGTGCGACCACAGCTTACCGCCGACTTGGCTCCCCTAGACTGGAACCACCTGGCTCTGGCCTACCCCGACCACCAGGGGCTAATTCAAAGCACCCACGTGGCCCTGACCCACGCTGCCTTTCAGCGACCGGCTAATCCCTACCAGCGCTACATACTTCAAGACGAGGACTGTCAGCAGCTCCAGCGCCTGCACCAGGTGCTAACCGCTAGCCGCTCCCCTCGGACTGAAGGGCCAATGCCGTCTCAGTGGGCGCGGTTCTGGCAGCAGTTCAACCCACCCGACCATCTGCTGTGGTTCTCAGTCGACCGCGATCGCGGCCATATGAGTCTGCACTGTGCCCCGGTAGATCTGTCTCCTGCCCTGTCTCTGGTGTGGCTTCGGCAGCCCGTTGTACTGCTGGGGGCGGCCCTCGATCCTGAGCCCAGAGCCGACAACTTTCGCCAGCGGCTGGGGCTAGGCGATCTCACCTGCGTGCAGTTCACTCCCAATCGTCAAAATGACGCTGTTCAGCTCTACTTACCCAACCATCTACCGCTGCCCAATACCCCTCAGTTCCAGAGCGTGCTGCACCAGGAAGTCCGCCGTCTGCTGAGCCGCTATTCGGGTGCCGAGGCCCAGATAGACGCGCGATCGCAGCTAGGGGCCGACTTTGCCCCCAGCCCCGGCTTCACCGTTATTTTGCTAGATGATTTACCTCTTAAGGGGCAGCTAGGGGCAGCCCTAGCCGGAGAGTTTGGCTCGCGGGTGCAGGTGGAGCAGCCCACTGTTGGCAGCAGCGGCATTCTAGTCAGCGGGTGGGAGTTTTGGCAGCAGAACCAAGCCCTGCTGCCGCCTCCGGCTCTGCTAATTATTGCAACGCTGCCGCTGCCGTCATTAGAAAACCCTATGGTGGCAGGGCGGGTGGCCTTTCACAAGCGGCGGCGACAAGACTGGTTTCGGCTGTACCTGTTTCCAACGGCGGTGACTGAACTACAGCGAGCGATCGCCCCCTCCAGGCAGCACCAGGGCACCGTGGCGCTGCTCGATACCCGCGTTCACTACCGCAGCTACGGGGCGCAAATTCTAGAGGCCCTCAGCCCAGCAGCAGGCACGCGATCGCTGCCGACGGACTGGAACCAGCCCTAAAGGGCTCAAAAGATGCCGCTGTCTTCAGCAGGGCTAGCTTGTCGATAGTTGTGACGGGCTAGCGCCCTCGGGCGTCCTATGATTAAGGCTATAGAGTAGTACTGAATCTAGCAGCGTAGACCCATGGGCGAATCAAAACGACGCAAAGAGCAGCTGGGCGATAAGTATGGCCAGGCAGAGCCAATTCTGCCCGGTCTGCCCATTACTAAGCAGCAGTCGCAGCAGTTTGTGAAGTGGACGGCCCGAGGCACCTGGGGCGCAATTGTCTTAGTGATTGTTTTTTGGATCACCCTGCGGTTCGTTGGCCCTGGCCTAGGCTGGTGGAGCTTAGCTGACTAAGACGGAAAATCTCAGGGTTTACAGACATAACCTGGGCAAGGTTTCCCAATCTCGCACAGAAATCATAAATGCGTGCTTCTTGTC
>JBARUP010000131.1:0-7756 GCA_049645805.1 Nodosilinea sp. | reverse complement strand
AGAAGGTCGTGCCCTCTGGGGCTGGGCAGAGGGCACCGTAGTGGTTTTGGCAGTAGATCCGAGCCACCGGCCCAAAGCAGTCGATCAGCCGCGATAGCCGTGATAGCGCCCCTGCTAAAGGAAACCCAAACAGCTCTGGGCTGTAGGTCCAAGATCGAGGGGCAGGATGTTTAGGCGAAAGCGTGCAGTAGCGAGCGTAGACAGGCTGGCCCACGGCCTCTAAGCTGGCTCTAAGAGCACGGTGGGTGCCTCCTAGCAGCTCAATGTGCTCGACGTGTAGCATACGCTGCTTCGCCTGGGCCAGGGTCAGCAGAGGCTGGGCCTGCTCGGCGCTCAGCGCTAAAGGATATTCGACGACCACGTGGCAATTTGCCTCTAGGGCCGCCGCAACTGTTGGCCCGTGGTCGCGGTTGATGTTGCACACAATGACTAGATCTAGGTCGGGGTAGTTGACTAGGGTTTGCCAGCGATCGCAGGCGACGGCGGCGTATTGCTCAGCAAAGGCTGTCGTCTCAGCGGTGCTGTGGCCCGCAACAGCCACCAAGCGCGCGGACGACATCTTTTGAATAGTATCGGCCCGCAGCCGAGCCACAAAGCCCGTCCCCACCATGCCGATCTGCACTACGTCACCGCTAGTCCTGGCGGTTGCCATAACCTGCTCCTCGGTCATTTTGCTAGCGCTACAGCGCTTTTTTCTCCAGCCGGGGGATGGTGCCCAATCGATTTCTCTGGAATGCTGAAAGCAGTATTAGCGTAACCCTATGCCTTCTTTTATGCCGCCCTGGTTTTTGCAAAACGGCCTGGCGATGACCCTCTATACGGCCCTGGTAGCCAGTCAAACCTGGCACAGTACGGCTCCGCTAACGGTAGTCTGTCGAGACCACGTTTTTAAGGGCCACGGAGATGTGCCCATCTTTGGCCGCTGGGCCGTGCCGCACCGCCCTAAAGGCACCATTATTGCCACCTACGGCATTACTGGCAGCCTAGATGACCAGTGGCAGCTAGAGATTCTGGCCCGCAAGGCCTACCACCGGGGCTACAGTCTCGTCATGTTTGACTGGCGCGCCCACGGCAAGACGGCAGAACTCTCTCCTACGCTGACCTCCGACGGTATCTACGAGGGGTATGACTACGTCGCGCTGGCCTCCCAGGCCAAGGCTCTCGGGTGCGCGCCGCCGTTTTGGTTTATGGGCTACTCGCTAAGCGGGCAGCTGGCCCTGTGGGGAGCAAAGGCCGCCATGAGCTTACCCTCAGACTACGGTCTGGTACCAGCAGACATCGGCGGGGTAGTAGTGGTTTGCCCCAGCCTCGACTCCAACCGATCGCTGCGCTACCTGACCTCAGATCCGCTGGGCAAGTATCTGGAGCGCTCGATCGCCCAGACGCTGAAGCAGCTCGCCCTGCGGCTGCACGAGTTTCACCCCACTCACTTTGACCCGGCTGCGATCGCGCGGGCCGACAGCATTTGGGGGTTTGACCACGAGCTGGTGATCTCCCGACTGGGGTTTGCCAGTGTGGAAGACTACTACGCTGCCAGCAGCCCGCTGCCCTTCATGGCCGATTTAGACCTGCCCACCCTGATTCTCTACGCGGCCGATGACCCCTTATTCAGCCCGGAAATTATCCCCGACCTCAAGCAGATCTGTGCGGCCAACGCCAATATCGACCTGGTGCTCACTCAATACGGCGGCCACGTAGGCTACTACAGCGGCAGCGCCGGTCAGCGCCTAGCTGGAGATAGCGATCCCTGGTGGGCATGGAACCGGGCGCTAGACTGGGTTGAAGAAAAGAATGGCTAGGTGGGCGCGAAGAAGCCGCTGTCCCAATAAGATTGCTGTTCCCTTCGGCTCCGCTCAGGGGACAGTAATCTTAACAAACAGTAGACTTAACTTCTTAAAAAGCTTAGAACAACCGCAGGATGAGCGGATAGCGGAACACCGTGTCGGGCTTGGTGAGGCTGTGAATAACGCCAAAAATTGGCATTATCAAGTCGATAAGGAACACCGCTATCAGCAGCGGAAAGCCAATCAGCAGCCAGACTAGAACACCAGCGATCGCCTTCCAAAACCACACGTTGAGGTGAAAGTTGATAGATTCCTTGGCGCTTTCTTTGACCACAGAATCATTGGAAGCTAGCAGAATAGCGATGGGAACGCCAATGGAAACGACCAGAGTGTTAAAAAAATTGGACCCGTGGCAAACAGCAGAGAGAAGTTTGCGAGTGCCGGTGTCCTCGGTGGATTGCATGATGGAGTTTCCTTGGATAAAGAACTTGAGGTTTTGGATATTCCCTGCTGGGAGGGGATAGTTGTTAGCTGGCCTGCTCGTGGAGTTCGGCAGTCTCAACCTGTACTGTCAAAGGGCGATCGCCCCGCTGAATCTCCAGCTCTAGCGTGTCGCCAATTTTGGTGTTCTCAACTTTGATTTGCAGCCCATCGGCGCTGCGGATCGGGGTGCCGTTGACCTGCATAATCACGTCGCCCCGGCGCAGACCGGCATCGGCAGCAGGGGTGCCTTCTAGCACCCGGATCACTAAGACCCCGTCGACTTCGGGCAGGTGGAGACCCGAGTTGATGTCTTCGTTGTTGCGCTTGGCCTGCTCGGGAGTGAGGTTGGCAATTTGCACGCCGATGTACGGGTGGGCTACGGTTTCGCCCCGAGCCAGCATGTCTTTGATCTCTTTGGCCTTGTTGATGGGGATGGCAAAACCAATCCCCATCGCGTCAGCGCGAATGGCCGTGTTGATGCCAATCACCTCGCCGCGCTGGTTGACCAGCGGCCCGCCAGAGTTGCCGGGGTTAATCGCAGCGTCAGTCTGAATAAACTCTAGGCGCTTGCCGGGTATGCCCACGGCACTGCTGGCGCGCTTGAGGGTGCTAACAATTCCTAGGGTCACAGTGTTGTCGAGGCCTAGGGGATTGCCTACAGCGATCGCCCAGTCGCCCACTTCTACCTGGTCAGAGTTGCCCAGGGCGGCAACGGGAAGCAAGTCGTCCTCACCGTCGTCGATTTTGACCACGGCCAAATCGGTTACTTCGTCGACGCCTTCTACCACAGCATCAAAGCTGCGACCGTCTTTGAGGGTAACAATCACCCGGTCAGCCCGGTTGACCACGTGAGCGTTAGTCAGGATGTTGCCAGTGTTGTCAATGATAAAACCGGACCCTTGACCCCGCAGCATTTCTTCTTGGGGCTGACGAGGCATGCCGCCAAAAAAATCTCGTAAGAAAGGATCCTCATAGAGCGGATCTCGCGCCTGGCGGGTGATGGTTTTCTCGGTGTCGATGCGAACCACCGCTGGGCCAACCTGGCGTACAGCGGCGGCCACAAAGCTTTCGCTACCAACGGCCGCTGCCGGAGCTTGGGCATAGGCGGGAGGGGCGATCGCGGTAGCAAACACCGTTACAGCAGCAAACACCATTAGCAACAGACGTCTCAAGGGTATCCAGAGCGCTTTCAAAGGAGCAGGCCTTTTTTTCGTGACAACAGAGGCGCGTATCAGGGAGGTGATATCCCATTGAATAGTTAAAATTGTTCCACATGAACTTGACTACTGGGAGAGGGGGATACCGAACTCTCAGGTGGGCTAGGCCGAAGACCAACACCCTATCGAGCAAGGTCTTTAATAGAGAAACTGCATTGGCTCAGCTAAAGGAGAAAGTCCAAAGAGTCTGGGAAGACGCTAGGCAAAACGATGTAGTGTCACCTCTAAAGCCAGTCGAGTTTAGTAGTCAGTAGTTATGGCAATTTTGGGGCAGATTTTAGTCACCCCCTAACAACAGAAGACTGCAAAGCATCCCTTAAGAATAGAGCGAGGTTTAGCGTAATCTGCTACGCTTTTGGCGCTGCAAGCAATCGATATAATGACTGCCAACTACATCATGGCCCTAGACCTGGGCACTACCGGTAACCGAGCAATTATCTTCGACCGGGATGGGGCGATCGCAGGTCAGGCCTACCGTGAACTCACTCAGTACTATCCGCAGCCGGGCTGGGTTGAGCATGACGCCCGCGAAATCTGGGACGAAATCGAGTGGGCCATGGGATCTGCTATTGCTAAGGCCGGACTAAAGCCGACCGATATTGCCGCCATTGGCCTGACGGTACAGCGCGAAACCTGCCTGCTGTGGGACAGCAGCACCGGTCGGCCCTTGTCTAACGCCATTGTTTGGCAAGATCGCCGCACTGCGGCTCTGTGTAATCAGCTGCGAGAAATTGGTAAAGCCGAAGAGATTTACGATCGCACAGGCCTAGTGCTCGACGCCTACTTCTCGGCTACCAAGCTAACCTGGCTGCTAGAGCAGGCCAAAAAAGAAGCCGATCCGCCGGTAGACTTTGACCAAGTGCTGGCGGGCACAATCGATAGCTGGGTGCTGTGGAACCTGACTGGAAGGCAGGTACACGCCACCGACCACAGCAACGCCAGCCGCACGATGTTGCTCAATATTAGCAGCGGCCAGTGGGACGACACGCTGCTGTCGCTATTCAATATTCCGCCCCATATAATGCCTGAGATCAAGCCCAGTGTTGGTGTCTTCGGCCACACCGACCCGGCTATCTTCGGCGCTGAGATTCCCATCGCGGCTATTTTTGGCGATCAGCAGGCGGCCCTCTACGGCCACGGCTGCGATCGCCCCGGTCTGCTCAAGTGCACCTATGGCACGGGGGCGTTTTTGGTGTCGCACACCGGCAGCGAGGTAGTGCGATCGCAGAATCATCTGCTCTCTACTGTGGCCTGGTCAGAAGCTACCGAGGATGGCCAGAAACCCCAGATCGGCTACGCGATCGAGGGCAGTATGTTCACCGCCGGAGCCTGTATTCAGTGGCTGCGCGACGGGCTACAGGTTATTTCTAGCGCGGCTGAGACCGAAATCTTGGCTCAGCAGGCCAGCGATAACGGCGGCGTCTACTTTGTACCCGCCCTCAGCGGTCTCGGTGCCCCCCACTGGGATATGAGCGCTCGCGGCGCTTTTCTAGGGCTGACTCGCGGTGCAACACGCGAGCACCTAGTGCGGGCGGTGCTGGAGGCGATCGCCTACGAGGTCAAAGAAGTGGTTGATGCCGTCAACCAGGACGGCGGCACGCCCATTCGCCAGCTCAAAGTGGACGGTGGTGCCTGCAACAACGACTTTCTGATGCAGTTTCAGGCCGACGTGCTGGGCATACCAGTTGAGCGACCCCAGGTGCTTGACGTTACTGCCCAGGGTGCTGCTTTCGCCGCCGGGCTGGCCGTTGGTTTCTGGGACGACTACCGGACTCTAGTCGACAGCCGCGCGATCGATCGCGTGTTTGAGCCCGGAGCCGGACAGTCAGAAGCCCAAGAGAACTTTGCAATGTGGGCAAAAGCCGTCGAGCGCGCTAAGAACTGGACCGAATAAGCGCAAGAACGCTCCAGTAAAAGTGACTACGGAGTGTTCCGACCGCAAACTCTCCGCCGATTTCTCCGTCAGAGAGCTACAGGCCCTGCTAAAAGAAGAATGGAGCTATCTCCGCTGATTCGTTTTTCCCCTTGTCTACAGTTCTCCCATGAAGATCCTGCTCGTTGATGACGAAGTAGAGCTAACCGATCCGCTGAGCCGCCTGCTAACCCGAGAGGGCTATACCGTAGACATTGCCACTGACGGCCAGGCGGGGTGCGATCTGGCCAGTCAGGGAACCTACGACCTGCTGATTTTAGACTGGATGCTGCCTCAAATAAACGGGCTGGAAATCTGTCGGCGGGTGCGATCGCGTCAGGATACCACCCCCGTTCTCTTTCTCACCGCTAAAGATACCCTCGACGATCGCGTTGATGGCCTTGACGCCGGAGCAGACGACTACCTCGTTAAGCCCTTTGAGCTGCGCGAGCTGCTGGCGCGGGTGCGGGCGCTGCTGCGGCGATCGCCTAATCTAGAGGTATCGCCCCCACCCCGCCTCGTCTACGAGGATCTGGTGCTAGACGAAATCAACCAGCTCGCCCACCGTCAGGGTCAGCCCGCCGAGCTTTCTGAAAAAGAAACCCGCCTGCTGGCCTACCTGCTGCGCCACACCAACCAGGTGCTGACCCACGGGCAAATTTATCAAGGCGTCTGGGGTGATCAAGATACTCCCAGCAGTAACGTGGTCGCAGCCCAAATGCGTCTGCTGCGGCGCAAGATCGAGCCCAAAGGCACGCCGCCCGTTATTCACACCGTCTACGGCAGGGGCTATCGACTAGGTCGGTAAAGAGGCCTCTAAAACCTTTAAAACCTTGAGCCGGGCTGCAGCAGGAAGTCTGCTTCTGCCGGGGTCGTTTCACGGGCCAGAATCTCATTCCGGTGGGGAAAACGGCCAAACTGCTGAATAACATCGCGGTGACGCTGAGCATAGTCTAAGTACGACTTGAGCTCAGGGTGGCTGGCGGCGAGCGATCGCACTAGTTCTACGCACCGCTCTTGATCCGCTAGGTTCTCGCTGTGCTCAAGCGGCAGATAAAAGAATATGCGCTCCACCGGTATCACCTGCTGGTCGAAACATTGGGTAATGCCATGGTTAGCAACATCCAGGGCAGCGCGATCGGTAGCAAAGCTGCGAGCATCACCTCGAAACAGGTTACGAGGAAACTGGTCAAGCAGCAGCAGTAGGGCTAGGCACGATCGCGGCTCTTCTCGCCAGGCGACCAATTCGCCAGCCGCCGCCCGCTCAACATCCTCTAAAAAGAGCCGTCGAATCTCGTCATCAAAAGCCTTGTCCTTCTTAAACCACACCTGCCGCTGCTGACCATACTCCCCTTTTAGATCATCAGGATCGCCAAACCAGAACCGCAAAATCTGTGTCTTCTCCATCGCCAAGCCGCTTCACCACTAAGATCCTTTTATTAGTACATCGCTGCACCAGCACACGCTCAAAACTGGCCACTCACTCATCTAATCATCTAATGCCCTAGCTCAGCACCAGTGGATCCAGCGCATAGTCCTTCCACTCCTGGTGAAAACGCTCGGAGATATAGGGTGTCACCACAAACTGAGGTGACGCATCGCCAGTAACATCAATACGCACAAAGGAATAGGGCCGTCGTCGCTCGGTTTTGTGGCCGGTGAGACCCATGAATAGCTGTGATTTTGCCACCAGCTTGAATTCCATCTGGCCGTCAGGAGCTGTACCTAAAGGCTCGTATAGCATTGTTCCTTCGGGCCGCTGCCGCCGCAGGCTAAGGCCGCTGCCGCCGCAGACAACGCAGTTCATATGACTATCGGCGTAGCCTGTGGCTTCGGTCTTGAGGTATTCGAAGCAGTGGGCGTGGCCGTTGAGCACTAGGTTTACAGGAGGGCGATCGGTACTAATTTCAGGGACCGCCGCCGCTACTTGATCCAGCACCCAGCGTAGGTTTTGACGAATAGCTATGGTCTGAGCCTGGTCCCACTTTGTCGATTCCGTTACGTAGGGAGGGTGGTGGAAAAAAAGAATTCTCCCCCGTACCGCCGGGTCTCGCCAAGAGGCAATTAGCCCATCTCGCAGCCACAGCAGTTGCTCAGTATCAACTAGCGTCGTTGGCCTGGGGTTGATCTGTTTCTCAATGTCTAGCAGCATTTCTTTTAGCTGCTCGGTTTTGGCCTGAAGGTCGTCTAGGCGCTCTTGAGCGTGCGGGTCAGTAGATTGTAGATGAAAGGCTTCTGTCTGCACCTGCTGCTGCTCGCGCAGAACAGCCTGCCGCCGGTCTAAGAGCCGCTGGTGATAGTGGCTACTCGCGGCTCGCTGGGGGGACAGCGCTGGGTCATTGAAGGTGCTGGAGTCAAGG